>NZ_JBIVUT010000022.1:0-159937 GCF_044757365.1 Streptomyces sp. NPDC091289 | reverse complement strand
CCCACACCACCCAAGGAACCGACAAGCAGGAAGTCCTCCGGATCGCCGGAGCCCTCGAAAACGCCTCCGAACACCCCATCGCCCAAGCCATCGCCGCCGCCGCGACCGACGCCACCGGCCCCCTCCCCACCCCCGAGGACTTCCAGAACATCCCCGGACTCGGCGTCCAGGGCACCGTCGAGGGCCACGCCGTCCTCGTCGGACGGGAACAGCTCCTGGCCGAGTGGGAGATCCGGCTCCCCGACCACCTCGCCGAGGCGAAGCAGTCCGCCGAGGCGGCCGGGCGTACCGCGATCACCGTCGCCTGGGACGGCGAGGCGCGCGCGGTGCTGGAGGTGGCCGACGCGGTGAAGGACACGAGCGCCGAGGCCGTGCGCCGGCTCCGCGCCCTCGGTCTGACCCCGATCCTCCTCACCGGCGACAACCGGGCCGTGGCGGAGTCGGTCGCGGCCGAGGTGGGCATCGACGAGGTGTACGCGGAGGTCATGCCGCAGGACAAGGTCGATGTGGTCAAGCGCCTTCAGGCACAGGGCCGTTCGGTCGCGATGGTCGGCGACGGCGTCAACGACGCCGCCGCTCTCGCCCAGGCCGACCTCGGTCTCGCGATGGGCACCGGGACGGACGCCGCCATCGAGGCCGGGGATCTCACCCTGGTCCGCGGCGACCTCAACGCCGCCGCCGACGCGATCCGCCTCTCGCGCCGCACCCTCTCCACCATCCGCACCAACCTCTTCTGGGCCTTCGCCTACAACGTCGGCGCCCTCCCGCTGGCCGCCGCCGGACTCCTCAACCCGATGATCGCCGGAGCCGCGATGGCCTTCTCCTCCGTCTTCGTGGTCGGCAACTCCCTGCGGCTGCGCACCTTCAAGGGCGCGTGAGCAGAAAGACACGTGAGCGCGGCGGGGCCGTCATCCGGTCCCGCCGCGCTCAGGCGCGTACGAAACGGAGCCGGGTCCCCGGTACCGCCTGCGCCGCCGGGGCGAGGGCCCGTTCGGGGACGACGCCGACGACCGGGTAGCCGCCGGTCGTCGGGTGGTCGTTGAGGAAGACCACGGGCCGGCCGTCCGGCGGCACCTGGATCGCGCCCAGCACCATGCCCTCGCTGGGCAGTTCGCCCGTACGGGACCGCTCCAGCGCCGGGCCCTCCGTCCGCAGGCCGATGCGGTTGCTGTGCGGCGAGACCCGGTAGGCGGCGGTGTGGAGCGTACGGAGCGCGGCTTCGGTGAACCAGTCGTGGCGGGGCCCGGGGTGGACCGGGAGCACCAGCTCGGCGGGGGCGCCGGGCCAGGGAACGGGCCCGGCGGGCGGCAGCGGCCCGCCCGACACCGGTTCTCCCAGCGGGAGTTCGTCGTCCTCGCCCAGCGGTGCCGGCCCGAGCCCCGAGAGCAGGTCGGCCGAGCGGCTGCCCAGCACCGGGTCCGGCGCCAGCCCGCCCGCGAACGCCAGGTAGCTCCGGAGCCCGGTCCCGGCGGGACCCGCGTCCAGCACCGCGCCCGCGGGCACCCGCACCGGCGCGCCCCACGCCACCGGCCGCCCGTCGACCGTCACCCGGCAGCCCGCCCCGCCGACGACGGCCACGACCGGCCGGTCCGGGCGGACCGCGCACCCGGTGAGCGTGGTCTCCAGGACAGCGGCGTCCGGCGGGTTGCCCACCAGCCGATTGGCCAGCCGGGCGGCGGGCGCGTCCAGGAACCCGGCGCGCCCGACCCCGAGGTGGGCCCAGCCGGGCCGGCCCGCGTCCTGCACGGTGGTCAGCGCCCCGGCCCGGACGACGCGCAGGCGGGAGCCGGCGGGCGGCGTCATCCGCTGCCCCTCCGGAAGTCCCCCGCCCGGGAAGCCGGAACCGAGCCCGTCCCGGCCGGCACCACCCCCGCCGCTTCCACTGCCTGCACTGCTTCCACCGCCTCCACCGCCTCCACCGGCACGAACCTCACCGGCGTACCCGGCTCCAGCAGCGCCGCCGGTTCCCGGCCCGGGTCCCACAGCGCACCCGGGTCCGGCATCCGCCCGACGATCTGCCAACCGCCGGGCGAGGGACGCGGGTACACCCCGGTGTACGGCCCGGCGAGGGCCACCGCCCCGGCCGGGACCCGGGTGCGCGGGGTCGTGCGCCGGGGCACGTGCAACGGCTCGGGCAGCCCGGTGAGGTAGCCGAACCCGGGGGCGAACCCGCAGAACGCCACCCGGAACGCGGTACGGGAGTGCAGGGCGGCCACCTCGGCGGCCGGGACGCCCCAGAGCGCGGCGACCTCGTCGAGGTCGGGGCCGTCGTAGACGACGGGGATCTCCACCGCGTCGCGGCCCTCGCGGTGCGGCGGCGGTATCCGCCAGGAGACCAGCTCCCGGGCGAACCGGTCCCGGGCCCCGGGCCCGCCCACCGCGATCCCGTCGAGCAGGACGGTACGGGCGGCCGGGACGATCTCGCGTACGGCGGGGAGTTCACCGCGCTCGCGGCGGCGGAGCAGTTCGGCGTGGAAGGCCTCGGCGTGCTCGCCGTCGGCCAGCTCGACGAGCAGCGCGTGCGGCCCGGCGGGAAGGACGCGTACCTGCGCGGGACCGGGACCGACACGGCGCGCCCCCGAACCCGAACTCGTCCCCGCATCCGGCGTACTCGTACGCGTACCACCCTGGCCGTTCACACGAACGCCCGTACCGCGACGCCCGCTTCCTCCAACGCGGCCCGCACCCGGCGCGCGAGGGCCGCCGCGCCCGGGGTGTCCCCGTGGACGCAGAGCGAGCGTGCCGAGACGGGTATCCGGCTGCCGTCCGCCCCGGTCACCGCCCGCTCGACGGCCATGCCGACGCTCCGGCGTACGACGTCGTCCGGGTCGTGCACCACCGCCCCCGGTTCACCGCGCGGTACGAGGGTGCCCTGCGGGGTGTACGCACGGTCGGCGAAGGCCTCCTCCACGGCGGGGAGTCCGGCGTCGGCCGCGTGGGCGAGCAGCCGGGATCCGGGCAGCCCGAGCACGGCCGGCTTCCCGCCCGCGAGCCGTACGCCCGCGATCACGGCGGCGGCCTGGTCGTCGTCCCAGACGGCCCGGTTGTAGAGCGCGCCGTGCGGCTTGACGTACGAGACGGTGGACCCGGCGGCCTCCGCGAAGACCCGCAACGCGCCTATCTGGTAGGCGATCTCGGCGGTCAGCTCGGCGGCCGGCACGTCCATCGAGCGGCGCCCGAACCCGGCCAGGTCCCGGTAGGAGACCTGCGCCCCGATCCGTACGCCGTTCGCCGCCGCCGCGTCGCAGACCCGCCGCATCACGGAGGCGTCGCCCGCGTGGAAGCCGCAGGCGACGTTGGCGCTCGTGACGCAGGCGAGGAGCGCGTCGTCGTCGGTCAGGGTCCAGGTGCCGAAGCCCTCGCCGAGGTCCGCGTTGAGATCCATCATCTTCATCACGGGCGCACGGTAATGACCGTTCGGCAGGCCGACAAGGGCCGGTCCGGAGGGCGGATGGGCACGGCTCCCACGCCCCCGGGGGCGTCTAGAGTCGCCCCATGACGGACAGCCCCCGCCCTCCGCACGAAGCAGCAGGACCGCGCGAAGCCGCAGAACCGCACGAAACCGCGGGACCGCACGGCACCGCCGCCCTCCGCGACCGCTGGCGGGACACGCTGCTGGCCGCGCGCGCCGGGGCGGACGGCCCCGATCCGCTGCCGTACGCCGAGAATCTCCTCGCCCGCTGGGCCGAGCCGCAGCGCCGCTATCACACGACCGCCCACCTGATCACCGTCCTGGACCGCGTCGACACCCTGGCCGGGTACGCCGACGATGTGCACGCGGTACGCCTCGCCGCCTGGTTCCACGACGCGGTGTACCGGCCCGACCGGAGCGAGAACGAGGAGCGCAGCGCCGCCCTCGCCGAGCGTGCGCTGCCCGAGGCGGGGGTGCCGGAGGCGGTGGTGGCGGAGGTCGCCCGGCTGGTCCGCCTCACCGTCACGCACGACCCGGCGGACGGCGACCGCGACGGCGAGGTGCTGTGCGACGCCGACCTCGCGATCCTGGCGGGCGGCCCGCAGGAGTACGGGGCGTACGCGGCGCAGGTCCGGGAGGAGTACGGCTTCGTCCCGGACGAGGCGTTCCGGGAGGGCCGGGCGGCGGTGCTGCGGCAACTCCTGGACCTGCCCCGGCTGTTCCGTACCCCGTACGGCGCGGCGGAGTGGGAGGCGCGGGCCCGGCACAACCTGGCGACGGAGCTGGAGCTGCTGACGTCGTCCGGCCCCCGCTGACCACCCGCCGGGCCCGGCAAATGTTCCGGTTCGTTCACGGTGTCGTCCCGGTCGAGCCCTGACCAGACCCGGCAACCGGAGTCACGGCTAACGTCTGGCATCGCAGATGCACACACTCTGCAAAGGCAGCCCGCTTCATCTTTCCGCTCATACGACTCCACGGGGGTACGGCGAAATGTCCAAGGGATACGGCAGCACGACGGTCGGCAGATCTTCGCGGCGGCGAGTACTGCGACTGGCCGGGGGCGGTCTCACGATGGCAGTGCTCGGCGCCGGCCTGACCGGCTGCGAGGACGAGCTCGCGACCGGCGGTACGGGCAGCACGCCGCCGCCGCGCAGTGCTTCTCCCGAGGAGAACGGCAAGGCCCCCGAGGACGGCCAGGCCCCCAAGCCGCTGTGGACGAGGACGACGGCGGCGCAGACCTACGGGGACAACGACGAGCTGGTGGCCGTGGACGGCGTCGTGATCGCGAGCGGCGATCCGCTGGCCGCCCTCGACGGCGCGACCGGCGAGGAGCGGTGGTCGCTGTCGGGCGGCGCGGTGCCCGGCGCGCCGCTGCTGCTCGGCGACGGCACCCTGTACCTGGCCAGCGGCAAGTACGACGGCAACGTCATCGGCTACGTACCGGGGTCCGGCAAGGAGGCCTGGCGCAGCCACCTGGGCAAGGAGTACCGGCAGCCGAGGCCGGTCGCGGTGGACGCGGAGCAGGTGTACGTCATCGCCGAGATCCTCGAACTCGACAATTCGTCGCACACCAACGTGATCGCCGCGCTGAACAGCAGCACGGGCAAGGTCGTCTGGAAGGAACAGCGCGACCTCGGCACCGAGCAGAACGGTGTGCACGCCGTCGTGCAGGGCCGCTACCTCGTCTACACCGACTTCAAGAAGAACCTCACGGTCCGCGACACCGCCACCGGCCGGCAGGTGTGGACGCAGAAGACGACGAAGACGAGCTACGGGCCCTTCGTCGTCCACCAGGACCTGGTGATCGTCCCGCAGGGTCAGCGGCTCCAGGCGTTCGCCCTGTCCGACGGGTCCGAGAAGTGGTCCGTGGAGACCGAGAAGTTCACCACGTTCCGGGAGCCGAGCCTCGTGGAGGACGTGCTGTACATCGCGGACAGCGGCCGCACGCTGTGGGCCCTCCAGCCGGGCACCGGGAAGAAGGTCTGGCAGTCCACGGCCCTCAAGGACACGGGCGCGCAGGTGCCGCGGCAGTTCGTCAAGGCGGGCGGCGCCCTCTACGGAGCCACCGACCTCGACAAGCAGGGCGGCGTCCACGCCTTCGACGCGAAGACCGGCGCCCTGCGCTGGACGTTCAACGACAAGTCCGGCGACTACCACGCGTGGCTGGTGGCCACCGACGGCAAGCACGTCTTCGCCCTGCACGGCAAGAAGCTGCACGCCCTTCCCGCGTAACGGGGACGTCGTAGCGGGCGCGGCTCCGCTCCGCGCCGGGGAATGCGGAAGCGTTCCCCGGCGTTGGGACGAGTCATGCCCGACTCTCCCTCCCGCCGCGCACCCATGCCGCTGGCCGTATACATTCTCGGCCTCTCGGTCTTCGCACTCGGCACCAGTGAGTTCATGCTGTCGGGCCTGCTCCCGCCGATCGCCGACGACATGAACGTGTCGATCCCGCAGGCCGGACTCCTTATATCCGCGTTCGCGATCGGCATGGTGGTCGGCGCCCCGCTGCTGGCCGTCGCCACGCTCCGGCTGCCGCGCCGCACCACACTGATCGCGCTGATCTCGGTGTTCGGCCTCGGCCAGATCGCCGGTGCGCTGGCCCCGACGTACGAGATCCTCTTCGTCTCCCGGGTGGTGAGCGCGCTCGCCTGTGCGGGCTTCTGGGCGGTCGGCGCGGCCGTGGCCATCGCGATGGTCCCGGTGAACGCGCGGGCGCGGGCGATGGCCGTGATGATCGGCGGCCTGTCCGTCGCGAACGTGCTGGGCGTGCCGCTGGGGGCCTTCCTCGGCGAGCACCTCGGCTGGCGTTCGGCGTTCTGGGCGGTCGGCGCGGCCTCGGCGGTGGCCCTGGTCGGCGTCGCCACGCGGATCCCGCACATCCCGCTGCCGGAGAGGAAGCCCGAGCTGAAGCGGGAGCTGGCGATCTACCGGGACCGGCAGGTCTGGCTGGCCATCGTGATCACCGCGCTCGCGGCGGGCGGGGTGTTCTGCGCGTTCAGCTACCTGGCGCCGCTGCTCACGGACGTGGCGGGACTCGACTCGGGCTGGGTGCCGTGGATCCTCGGCCTGTTCGGCGTGGGCGCGCTGATCGGTACGGTGATCGGCGGCCGGGTCGCGGACGCGCACCTCTTCGGGGTGCTGCTGAGCGGCATCACGGCGTCCACGGTGTTCCTGGTGGCGCTGGCCCTGTTCGCGTCCAGCCAGATCGCGGTCGTCGCGCTGGCGTTCCTGCTGGGCCTGTCCGCCTTCTTCACGGCCCCCGCACTGAACGCCCGGATGTTCAACGTGGCCGGGGCCGCCCCGACGCTGGCCGGAGCCACCACGACGGCGGCGTTCAACCTGGGCAACACGAGCGGCCCGTGGCTCGGCGGCACGGTGATCGACCTGGACTTGGGCTTCGCGTCCACGGCCTGGGCGGGCGCGGCGATGACGGCCCTGGCCCTGGCGGCGGTGGGGATCGCACTGCACCTCCAGCGCGGCGACGGCGAGGGCGGCCGGTCACGCTCGCGGCTGATCGCGAAGAGCGCGGCAGCCGGTGAGGGGCGTACGGCGGGGGCTGCCCCGCGGGCACGGGTGCCCGCGGCCGAGCGGGCCGGGACGGCCGACTGCGCGGCGGGGAAGCAGGGCAACCCCTCGCTCGCGTAACCCGCGCCTGCTCTCCTCTTTTCTTTATCTTGCTTTCTTGCTTTCTTGCCGGCCGCCTCAGCGATCGTTCGCGGGGGCGGCCGGCGCATACGTGGCGTCGAGGACCAGGGAGAGCAGTCGGCCCGGCTGCCCGGCGTCCCGGCTGTGCGTGGTGGACAGCGCGATCCCGACCACGAGGCGGACGAGATCGTCGGGCGTCAGGTCGCCGCGTGCCGTGCCGTCCGCCTGGGCCCGGGCGAGCAACCCGCTCGCCGCGTCCAGGATGAGGCGGTGGCAGTCCACCAGCCCGCCGCCCGCGTCTCCGCTCCCCTGCTCCTCCTGCTTCCCCTGCTTCCCCTGCTCCTCGACCAGGTGCGCGCCCGCCAGCCCCTGGTTCACCTGGGCATGCACCAGGAACGCGTGCAGCCAGGCCGTCAGCGCCGCGTCCGGGGGCTCCGTGGCGCCCAGCTCATCCGCCCGCGCGCACAGCACCGCGATCCGTTCCCGCAGGACCGCAGCGAGCAGCGCCGGCCGGTTCGGGAAATGCCGGTACAGAGTCCCCGGGCCTACGCCCGCACGCCGGGCGATCTCGTTGAGGGACGCCTCGGGCCCGGATTCGGCGAACACCTCCTGGGCCGCGGAGACGAGACGCTCCCGGTTCAGACGGGCGTCGGCCCGTCGTGGCCGAGGTTCCGTTCCCTGACCGTACGCAGTCGTCATCGTCCGTCTCCTCGTTCCCCGCCACCCCTAGCCAAAACGGAGAGGCTCTCCGTATGGTAGCAATCATCAATACGGAGAACCTCTCCGCTTAATGCCGCCACGGCAACCCGAGGGAGCACGCGCACATGACACCGAATCCGAAGCGCACGACACACACAGCGCACGCATCCGCGGGCGAGCCCCTCGGCCGGGTCGGCATCTGGACGCTCGCCTTCGACGGGCAGCCGGCCGGGCGCGTACGGGAGGCGGCGGCGGAGATCGAGGAGCTGGGCTACGGCACGATCTGGTTCGGCGAGGCCCTGGGCCGCGACACCGCCGGACAGGCGTGGTTACTGCTGTCGGCCACCCGGCGCATCCCGGTCGCCTCCGGCATCGCGAACATCGCCTTCCGCGACCCGATCGCCATGGCGACCGCCACCCGTACCCTCGGCGAGGCCTTCCCCGGTCGGTACGTCCTCGGCCTCGGCGGCCACCGGGTCGACGACACCGTGCACCTGATGGACGGCTACCCGATGCCCGCGCGCGGCCGGGCCGTGACGACGATGCGCGGCTATCTGGACTCCATGGACGCGATCCCGGCCCACGGCCCCCGGCCCGACCCGGCCCCGCGCCGGGTCCTCGCCGCGCTCGGGCCGAAGATGCTGGAGCTGGCCGCCGACCGGACCTGGGGCGCCCACCCGTACTTCGTCCCGGTGCGGCACACGGCCGAGGCCCGCCGGATCATGGGCCCCGACGCGTTTCTCGGAGTGGAGCAGGCCGTGATCCTGGACACCGACCTGGACCGGGCGCGCGCCCTGGCGACGGAGCATGTGGCGATGTACGTGCGGTCGGCGCCGCACCAGGAGGCGAGCGTCCGCCGGCTCGGCTTCGGGGACGCGGACATCACCGGTACGCCGAGCCGCCGCCTGGTCGACGCGATCGTCGCGTACGGGGACGCCGACAGGATCCGCGAGCGCGTCGCGGAACACCTGGCCGCCGGCGCCGATCACGTCTGCCTCCAGGCGCTCACCGCGGACCCGGCGCACCTCCCGCTCACCGCCTGGCGCGAACTGGCCCCGGCGACCCTGACCCCGTAAGCCTTCCGGGCCGAAGCTCCCGGACCACGACGGCGGCTTCCCCGGACCCGGCCGCCCGGAACGACCGTGGGCTACGCCGGCGCCGGCCGCCCCTTAGGCCTCCGGAGCCCCGCCGCCGTCAGCCGCCGGACCAGCTCCTTCGAGCCGATCTCCCGCGCCCCGGCCCGTACGGCATCCGCGTAATGCGCCTCCGGTACGTCGTAATGGTCGCGCTCGAAGGCGCGGGGCGGGCAGCCGATCGCGGCGGCGAAGGCGTGCAGCTCCTCGAACGACACATCGCTGACCAGGTGCGACCAGAGGCGGCCGTGGCCGGGCCAGGTGGGCGGGTCGATATAGAGGGTCACCGCCGCAGCGCCCCGCCCAGCGCCCCCACCGGCGCCACCGCCACCGCCGCCTTGGTGCACACCCAGTGCGGGTCGGGCCCGAGCTCCGGCTCCACGTCGAGCGCGTGCGGCTCCTCGTCGGTGCAGACGGGGCACAGCGGCCACCGCCCGTACCGCTCCAGCAGCGCGTCCTGCACGTCCTGGGCGACCAGCCCGGCCACGAACTCCGCGCCCTCGGGCCACTGCTCCACCCACCACCGCCGGTGGGTCACCGCGTCCTCGACCAGCGAGACGATGTCCGCCTCGGCGACATCGCCCGCCGCCAGATCGGCCATGACGAGCGCGCGGGCGGTGTGCAGGGACTGCTCCAGGGGATTCAACTCCATGCCCCCATTGTGCGGCCCGCGCGAGGGAGCCACTCCCAGGATCCGCCCCCGGAGGCACCGCCAGAGGTAGGGACCAAAGGGGGGTTGACGGACCCCGATGTTGAAAATATCTTTCAGATGTGACCCAAGACGTGAAGGAAATTTTCAGCGGCGAATCCCCGCCGGCCCCCGCGGCCCTCGCCGCCAAGGTCCGGACCCTCGCCCCCTCCATGACCCGTTCGATGCAGCTGGTCGCCGAAGCCGTGGCGGGCGACCCGGCCGGCTGCGCCGCCCTCACCGTCACCGGTCTCGCCGAGCTCACCGGCACCAGTGAAGCCACCGTCGTCCGCACCGCACGCCTCCTCGGCTACCCGGGCTACCGTGATCTGCGCCTCGCGCTGGCCGGCCTCGCCGCGCACCAGGAGTCCGGCCGGG
The DNA here is from genome assembly GCF_044757365.1 of Streptomyces sp. NPDC091289. Taxonomy (NCBI): domain Bacteria; kingdom Bacillati; phylum Actinomycetota; class Actinomycetes; order Kitasatosporales; family Streptomycetaceae; genus Streptomyces; species Streptomyces sp. NPDC091289. The sequence goes on along the minus strand of NZ_JBIVUT010000022.1, from coordinate 149,982 downwards.
CCCCCGCCGTCACCGCCGACATCGCGGTGGACGACCCGATCGCCGACGTGGTCGCCAAGCTCGCCTACGACGAGCAGCAGACCCTCGCCGACACGGCCGCCGGGCTCGACACCGTACAGCTGGGGGCCGCCGTCGCCGCCGCCTCGACCGCCCGCCGCATCGACATCTACGGCGTCGGGGCGTCCTCCCTCGTCGGCCAGGACCTGGCGCAGAAGCTGCTCCGGATCGGCCTCATCGCCCATGCCCACATGGATCCGCACCTCGCGGTGACCAACGCGGTGCAGCTGCGCAGCGGCGACGTGGCGATCGCGATCACGCACTCCGGCTCCACCGGCGACGTGATCGAGCCGCTGCGGGTCGCCTTCGACCGCGGGGCGACGACGATCGCGATCACGGGACGGCCCGACGGGCCCGTATCGCAGTACGCGGACCATGTGCTGACCACGTCCACGGCGCGCGAGAGCGAGCTGCGGCCCGCCGCCATGTCGAGCCGCACGAGCCAGCTGCTCGTCGTGGACTGCCTGTTCATAGGCGTCGCGCAGCGGACGTACGAGACCGCCGCGCCCGCCCTGGCCGCTTCCTACGAGGCCCTGGCCCACCGCCACAACCCCCGCACCCGCTGACCGCCCCGGCCACGCACCCCCCGTACGCGTACGAGTCCGAGAACACCGAGAAAGCAGAGCCGCACCCCATGACCTCCACCACCGACGCGAACACCGACACCTCCGGCACCCCCGCCACCGGCTCCACCGAGAGCTACGGCGAACTCCGCGCCCAGCTGGCCACCCTCACCACCGAGGCGTTCCGCCCCGAGCTGGCCGAGATCGACCGGCTGGCCACGCAGGAGATCGCCCGGATCATGAACGGCGAGGACGCCACCGTCCCGGCCGCCGTCGCCGAGCGGCTGCCGCAGATCGCCGCCGCCATCGACGCCACCGCCGCGCGCATGGCCCGCGGCGGCCGGCTGATCTACGCGGGCGCGGGCACGGCGGGCCGCCTCGGGGTGCTGGACGCCAGCGAGTGCCCGCCCACCTTCAACACCGACCCGTCCGAGGTCGTCGGCCTGATCGCGGGCGGCCCCTCCGCCATGGTCACGGCCGTCGAGGGCGCGGAGGACAGCAAGGAGCTGGCCGCCGCCGACCTGGACGCGCTGAAGCTGAGCGCCGACGACACGGTGGTCGGCATCTCCGCCTCCGGCCGCACGCCGTACGCGATCGGCGCGGTCGAGCACGCCCGCGCGCAGGGCGCCCTGACCATCGGGCTCTCCTGCAACGCGGACTCGGCCCTCGCCGCCGCAGCCGAGCACGGCCTGGAGGTCGTCACCGGCCCCGAGCTGCTCACCGGCTCGACCCGGCTGAAGGCGGGCACGGCGCAGAAGCTGGTCCTCAACATGATCTCGACGATCACGATGATCCGGCTCGGCAAGACGTACGGGAATCTCATGGTCGACGTGCGCGCTTCCAACGAGAAGCTGCGCGCCCGCTCCCGGCACATCGTGTCCCTGGCCACCGGCGCGTCCGACGCCGAGATCGAGGCCGCGCTCGCCGCCACCGACGGCGAGGTCAAGAACGCGATCCTGGTCATCCTCGGCCAGGTCGACGGCCCCACCGCCACCGGGCTCCTCACCGAGTCCGACGGCCACCTGCGCGCCGCCCTCGCGGCCGTACGCACCACCTGACCCACCCGGGTTCCCCACCCCACCCCCCGCACAGCAAGGCACCGAGCACCATGGCCACAGAAGACAAGAACCGCGCCACCGCCGCCGCGATCCTGCCGCTCGTCGGCGGTGCCGCGAACGTCGCCTCCATCGCCCACTGCATGACCCGGCTCCGCCTCGGGCTGCACGACCGGTCCCTCGTCGACGACGAGGCACTGAAGGCCCTGCCCGCCGTGATGGGCGTCGTCGAGGACGACACGTACCAGATCGTGCTGGGTCCGGGCACGGTCGCCCGGGTCACCCCGGAGTTCGAGCACCTGGTCGAGGAGGCCCGCGAGGCCGCCCCCACGCAGGTCACCGTCTCCGCCGAGGAACTGGCGGCGCAGGGCGCGGCGATCAAGGCCCAGCAGAAGGCGAAGAACGCCACGCCCTTCAAGCTGTTCCTGCGCAAGATCGCCAACATCTTCGTGCCGCTGATCCCGGCGCTCATCGGCTGCGGGATCATCGCGGGCCTCAACGGTCTGCTGGTGAACCTGGAGTGGCTGCCCGCCGTGACGCCCGCGCTGGCGGCGATGGCGTCCGGCTTCATGGCGCTGATCGCGGTGTTCGTGGGCTACAACACGGCGAAGGAGTTCGGCGGCACGCCGATCCTGGGCGGTGCGGTGGCGGCGATCATCGTCTTCCCGGGCGTCGCGAACATCGACGCCTTCGGCCAGACCCTCTCCCCCGGCCAGGGCGGTGTACTGGGCGCCCTGGGCGCAGCGGTCCTCGCCGTGTACGTGGAGAAGTGGTGCCGCCGGTGGGTGCCGGAGGCGCTGGACGTCCTGGTCACCCCGACCCTCACGGTGCTGATCTCCGGCCTGGTGACGATCTTCGGCCTGATGTACGTGGCGGGCGAGATCTCCTCCGCGATCGGTACGTTCGCCGACTGGCTGCTCTCCAACGGCGGCGCGGGCGCGGGCTTCGTGCTCGGCGGCCTGTTCCTGCCCCTGGTGATGCTGGGCCTGCACCAGGCGCTGATCCCGATCCACACCACGCTCATCGAGCAGCAGGGCTACACGGTCCTGCTCCCGATCCTGGCGATGGCCGGTGCGGGCCAGGTGGGCGCGGCCATGGCCGTCTACTTCCGCCTCCCCCGCAACGAGTCGATCCGCCGCACCATCAAGTCCGCGCTCCCGGCGGGCCTGCTGGGCGTGGGCGAACCCCTGATCTACGGCGTCTCGCTCCCCCTGGGCCGCCCGTTCATCACGGCGTGCGTCGGCGGCGCGTTCGGCGGCGGCGTCGTCGGCCTGTTCAACCAGCTCGGCGACACGGTCGGCTCGACGGCCATCGGCCCGTCCGGCTGGGCCCTGTTCCCGCTCCTGGACGGCAACCACGGCCTGGGCTCGACGATCGCGATCTACGCGGGCGGCCTGCTGGTGGGCTACGTCGCCGGCTTCCTGGCCACGTACTTCTTCGGCTTCAGCAAGGACCTGCTGACCGAGTTCAACGTCTCCCAGGAACCGGCCCCGTCCACGGTCGCCGCCACGGGCGGCCCGCAGCCGGCACCGGACGCAGCCCCGGCGGACGGCCCCGATGGCCCCGGCTCCGGCGGCACGGATCCCGGCACGTCCCCGGCCAAGGCCCCGGCGGGGGTCTGACCTCCGGAGACCGACTTCCGGAGACCGACGACTGAGGGCCCGGGATGTTCCCGGGCCCTCAGCCGTGTCGCGGGGAGGCCGCCACAGGACCCGCTCGGCCAGGCGGTGCGCCGCCTCACCGCGCTCCGGTGTTTACCCGACAAAGGCGGTGCGGAGAATGTCGGGTGATCGGGTCCGGTGTCGCCGCACGATGGCGGGCATGGATGACACGACCTTGGTATCCCATTTCCTCCGCGACGGCTTCGTGAAGTTGGAGGGCGCTGTCGCGCCGCGCGTGGCGGCGGACTGCGCGCGGCTGCTCTGGCGAGAGACGGGCTGCGACCCGGACGACCCGTCGACATGGACGCAGCCCGTGCACTGGGTGGCGGGCATGGCGCAGGGGCCGTTCGCCGCCGCACCCAACTCTCCGTCCCTGCACCGCGCGTACGACCTGCTCGTCGGCGCGGGACGCTGGGAGCCGCGCTACTCGCTGGGCACGTTCCCCCTGCGCTTCCCGCACGAGGAGGAGCCGGACGACGCGGGCTGGCACATCGAGGGGAGCTATCTGCCGGAGGGCGAGAGCTGGTACTTCACCAATCTGCGCTCCCAGGGCCGGGCGCTCCTGATGCTGTTCCTGTTCAGCGAGGTCGGTGAGGAGGACGCCCCGACCCGGATCCGGGTCGGCTCGCACCTCGACGTGCCGAACGTGCTGGAGAAGTACGGGGAGGACGGGGCGAGCGGGCTGACCCTCGCGCCCGATCTGGTGGCGGCGTCCGACCACCGGCCACTCGCCCTTGCCACCGGGTCCCCGGGCGACGTCTTCCTGTGCCATCCGTTCCTGGTGCACGCGGCGCAACCGCACCACGGGGTGCGGCCGCGCTTCATGGCCCAGCCGCCGCTGATGCCGGCCGCGCCGTACGAACGGGAGCGGGCCGACGGCACGTACTCACCCGTGGAGATCGCGATCCGCCGGGGCCTGGGACAGGACACCCCCGGTCCGGACGGGGACCGCACCGACCGCGGCGACGCAGCGTAAACGAGCCTCACGACCATCACCGGCAAAGTGGCCGTAAGGGAAGAGCCATAAGGGAAGAGGAGAGAGGCAGGCATGCTGGAGCGGCTGAACCAGGCCATGGAGCACATCGAGTGCCATCTCGACCAGGCCGTCGGCATGGAGGAGGTGGCACGCCTCGCGGCCACCTCCGAGTACCACCTGCGCCGGATGTTCTCCGCGCTCGCGGGCATGCCGCTGTCGGAGTACGTCCGGCGCCGTCGGCTCACCCTCGCGGGCGCCGACGTGCTCGCGGGACATGAGACGCTGCTGGAGATCGCGGTGCGCTACGGCTACAGCTCCGGCGAGGCGTTCGCGCGGGCGTTTCGTGCCATGCACGGCATCGGACCGGGCGAGGCCCGACGTACCGGCGCAGCGCTCAGCTCCCAGTCCCGGATGGCTTTCCGCCTCATCATCGAAGGGAGCAGCAGTATGCGATACCGCGTCGTGGACAAGGCGGACTTCACCGTCGTCGGGCTCAAGACCCGGATACCGCTGGCGCATGCCGGGCCGAACCAGGCGATCATGGACTTTGTCCGTGGGATCGGCCCACGAACCCTGGAGCGCCTGGAGAAGCTGTCGGACCAGGAGCCGCACGGCATCGTCTCGGCCTGCGACGGCATGGACCCCAGCCGCGCCGAGGGCACTGAACTCGTCTACCACCACGGCGTGATCACCTCCGCGGCCGCTCCGGAGGGCATGACCACGTTGGCCGTCCCGACCGGCACCTGGGCGGTCTTCACCACCTCCGGGCCGACACCGCAGGCCATCCAGGAGCTGTGGCGGGACGTGTTCACCGAGTGGTTCCCGTCGAACCCGTATCGCATCCGCACCGGCCCCGAGATCCTGCGCACCCGCCTGTCGCCGGAGAAGACCGAGGCCGACGCCGAACTGTGGCTCCCGGTGGAGCCCGAGCACGGCTGAACCGTCAGGTCACGCCTCCGTGCGGGTATGCATGGCCGAGCAAGGGAGCGGCGGTCTCCTCTCCTGACGCCTGGGTCCGAGGATCCGCCTCGCGCATCGTCCGACCGCAGAACTACGCCTCAGGTGCCGGTCCGCCCCGGTCTCCGGCCCGATACGCCCGCCCGCCCCGCTGACTAGCGTCGTCCCCATGCGTATAGGACTGCTCGGCACCGGAAATGTCGCCCGCGCCCTGGCCCACGGCTGGCGCGCCGCAGGACACGACGTCCTCCTCGGATCACGTCGGCCCAAGGAACGCACCGACCTCGGCCTCCCCGTCGCGGGACTCGACGAGACGGCCGCGCACGCGGAGGCCCTGGTCAACGCCACCCCGGGCGGCGTCTCCGTGGAGCTGCTGCGCTCCATCGGGGCCCCGGCCCTGGCGGGCACCCTGCTGATCGACGTCGGGGTCGGCCTCTCCGACGACTTCAGCGCCCTCACCCACCCCAACAGCAGCCTGGGCGAACTGATCCAGGAGGCCTTCCCCCTGACGCCCGTCGTCAAGACGCTCTGCACGATGGACTCGACCACCATGACCGCCCCGGGCGAACTCACCGAGCCGGGCACGGTCTTCCTCTCCGGCGACGACGCCGAGGCCAAGCGCACCACCGGCCGGCTGCTCACCGACCTCGGCTGGCCGGAGTCCTCCCAGCTCGACATCGGAGGCATCACCACGGCGCGCGGCCAGGAGCACTTCGCGTTCCTCTTCATGGGCATCGCGGGCGGGGTGGGCTCCCACACGTTCAACATCAAGGTGGTCACCCGCCCGGACGCCTCATAGGGCCTTTCGTTTGGATCAGGTCGGGTCAGGGAGCGGGGTCCGGTGCGTGCAGCTGCAAGGCGGAGGATTGAGGCAACGCGGATGGGGCCTCCCCCGCTCGAGCGAAGCCGAGAGCTTGGGGAAGTTGGTGATTGACGACAACGCCGCAGATGTGCGTGCCGGGGCACGCGAGCCCCGGCATGATCCAAACGAAAGGCCCTAGGTCAGGAGGCGCCGGCCGGCGAACATCATCGCAGTGGGCAGTCGCGTGGAGACCACTGACGCGTCGTGCCCGGCGTAGGAGAGCAGCTGGTCCGTGCGGCCCTTCTCCAGGTGGCCACCGGCGGGCACCGTGTCGGCGTGCGATCCGATGAGCAGCCAGGGCCCGGAGGGGCGGTATCAGCGCTTGGCGCCGACGGCGACGCCGGTGATGATCGCGCCCATGCAGAGAATCTGGATGGGCGCTATGTGTTCACCGATCGCGAGGTACGCGACACAGGCGACGAACACGGGCTGGAGGTAGTAGACGATCCCGGCGCGGGTGGCGCCGATGAGGGAGACGGCCTTGTTCCAGGTGTAGAAGGCGATCGCGGACGAGGCGATGCCGATGTAGAGCAGCGGTCCGACGGTGGCGCCGCTGGGCGTGAAGGCCCCCTGGACGACGAGGGACACGACGTACACGGGGGCGAGCATCACGGTGCCCGCGGCGAATGTGGCCAGGAGGAAGCTGGGGCCGGAGATCGTGGACGGCTTGCGCTTGAGGAGTGCCGAGTAGGCGGCGAACGTCGCCATCGCGGCGAGCATCCACAGGTCTCCGGCTCGGAAGTCCATCGAGAGCAGGGCGGTGATGCTCCCCTTGGAGATCAGGGTGACCACGCCGACGAACGCGATGACCATGCCGGTGGCGCGGACGGCGGTCATCCGCTCCCCGTCGAAGAAGGCGAACACCGCGATCACCGCGGGGGAGGCGGCCGCGATCAGGGCCAGGTTCGTGGCGGACGTCGACTGCCCGGCGATGTAGATCAGGGTGTTGAACAGGGTCACCCCCAGCAGGGCGGCGACCACGATCAGACCGGCGTGCCGGCGCACCGCCGGCCAGTCGCGCAGGAGCCCCCGGGCAGCGAAGGGGGCGACGGCGACGAGGGCGATCACCCATCGCCAGAAGGACGTCTGGACGGGGGGAATGACATCGCCCAGATGACGGGCGACGACGAAGTTCCCGGACCAGATGGCGGTCGCGCCGAGCGCCAGGAGGGGGCCGAGCCACAGCCCGGGGCGGAAGCCGGGGGAAGTGGCGGGCGCGGAGGGCGAGCCGGTCACGGAAGGGGTGGCGGCCATGGAAGGGGTGACGGCCGTGGAAGATGTGGTCGGGGTCAACGTAGGTCCTCAGCTGCATCGTCATGCGGTAGTTGTGGTCGGGGCGGGACAGGCCGGGCAGGCGGGCTGACCGCACGGGAGGGCGTCCGCCCTGCGTGGAATCAACACTGCTCGCCCGGCAGCCCGAAAGGAAGAAGATCAACTTGGCAAGGGGTGGTCTGGCAGCCTCCTGCCTCAGGGCCGACCCGGCACCACGTGCCAGCCGGTCAGCGCCGGTGAGTCCGCCAGCGCCCGTCGGGTGATCCCGCGCGCCAACGCCACGGCCTTCTCCCGCGTCGGCGCTTTGACGAAGAACGTCAGATGGCCGATTCCGCCGGCCTCGGGGGAATCGGCGTGCAGATGCTCCACTCCGCGTTCGAAGGAGGCGACGAACCACAGGATGTCCAGCACATCGGCAGGCAGGTCAGCGCTTTGCGGCCCCCTGAGGGCCACGGTCACCATGAGCATGCGCCGATCTTGAAATGCGAGACGGACATTGCCCAGGGTTTCGCCCGGGCAGGAGGTTTACGGGCAGCAAGCTGCCTGGCCGGGGCTATCGTCACCATCGGCGCGACAAGGAACCGAACGGGGGGAACTCCATGTCGCAGCAGCTGCACGCGCTCGGAATCGGCCACACCGCCGAAGCGGTCTACCGGCTCATGCTCGAACAGCCGGAGTACGGCGTCGCCGAGCTCTCGGCAGCCCTGGCTCTGCCCGACGGCGACCTACGCGCAGCCCTCGACCAGCTCGCCGAACTGAGCCTGCTGCACACGTCCCCGCACGCGGAGGACGTACTGCGCCCGGTCCTCCCATCAGTCGGCATCCACCTGCTTCTCTCCATACGGGAGAGAGAACTACGGCGCTCCCAACAGGAGTTCGCGGACGCCCGGATCGCCGCCCTGACCCTGCTGCGCCAGCACACCGAAGCCGAGTCGAGCCGCCACCACGTCGAGGCCCTCACCGGCGTCGAGGAGATCCGGATCCGCTTGGAACAACTGGCCCACGACGCCACGGCACCCCTGATGTCCTTCATGCCCGGCGGCGCTCAGACCCGGGCCACCCTCGACGCTTCCCGCCCTCTGGACGCCGCCCTGCTGGAACGCGGCATCCCCGTGCGCACCCTCTACCAGGCCTCCGTACGCAACGACCCCACGACCCTGGACTACGCCCGATGGCTCACCGCCCAGGGCGCACACGTACGGACCGCCGCGGTCCTGCCCCTGCGCATGGTCCTGTTCACCGGGCGCGCCGCCCTGCTGCCCATCGACCCCGAGGACACCGGCCGGGGCGCCCTCCAGCTGCAGGGCCCCGGCATCCTCACCGCGCTCGCCGCACTCTTCGAAGCCGTCTGGGACCAGGCGGACGACTTCGGCACCGCCACCGACCGCGAACACGACGGCAACGGACTGACCGGCCAGGAACGGCAGTTGCTACGCCTGCTCGCCCAGGGCCACACCGGCACCGCCGTCGCACGAAGGCTCGGTCTGGGGGTGCGCACCACCCGCCGCATGATGGCCGAACTCATGACCCGCCTGGGCGCCCGCTCCCGCTTCGAAGCCGGCGCCGAAGCCGTACGCCGCGGCTGGCTCGACCAGAGCGCGTCCGGCGCGTGGCCGCGCACAGGGAAACGCGCGGCGGACACCGGTCACGAATAATCCCCCTGCCGGCCGGAGATAAATTTGCCGACCCCCTCCGTGTGTAGGTAGGGCGTTAGCGGGCACCTGAATTTCGGAGGTTGATAATCATGGTTCCCCTGCTACTCGTTCTTCTGCTCGCCCTGGTTCTCTTCGGTGCTGGTTTCGCGGTCAAGGCTCTCTGGTGGATAGCCGTGATCGTGCTGGTTCTCTGGATCGTGGGGTTCTTCGCGCGTCCCGCCGCAAGTGGTGGCCGACGGGGCCGGTGGTACCGCTGGTAGTAGCTTCTGGCCAGTGGGAACGGGGGGGGGGGGGGGGGGGGGGGGGGCGCGGGCCCCCCCCCCCCCCCCCCCCCCCCCCCCGCCCCTCCTTCTTTCGTCGGTCGCGTGCTCATCCGCCCAATACGGCGGTGACATCCGCATGGTGGTAGTAGACCTTGCCGGAGACTTTCTGGCGGCGCCACCGGTGCTGGTTGGCGAGCCGGTAGATGCTGCCGGCCGGCATATCGCTCAGGAGCCCGATGTCCGACACGCTGTACCAGGTGCGGCCGGAGGCGGAGCGATTCTGTATCCGCATTTCCAGTGCGGTCCACTCCTCGTAGCCCCACCGATGCGATGCGTCGGCGCTGCACCGTATCTCCGAGGGCCGCGGGTTGATACCCGAAACAGTCTTCACCACGGCCCGGAGTTTCCCGGGGCAGTCGGCCCGCACGCAATTGCCGACCGGGACGGTGCGCACCGGCCGGGGCTCACAGACACGGTGGGCGGCCCGGGCGAGGGCGCCGAATTCCTCGGCCGCCTCGGGCGCCGCGCCGTGGCAGGACAGCCAGGTCAGGTTCGCACCGACGAAGCCGGCCAGCAGGTCCACCCGGCGTGGCGGCGCCTCGATACCGCGCTCGTCCGCGACGAGGGACGCCCAGGACGCCAGCAGCGCGATGATGCGGGAGCGCACGTCGGACGCCGCCGTGTTGAACGGCATTCCCTGTCCGCGACCGGAATTCGACACCTTTTCCCGCGGCGTGTGCGTGCCTCCTAGCAGAGCTCCACAATGGAGGTAGAGGGCGGGGAGTTCCCGCAGGAAGGCGGAGAGCTTTTCCGTGCATGTTTCGCACAGAACTCTCTGTGTGTTCCCTGTGGTACAGCTGTGTGAACGGTCGGTTTCTTTGTGTTTCACATCGCTGGACGGCAGACATCCCATAGCAGTGTTTCACTTCCCCCGGCTCCGGCATGTACCGATTACCTATTCGCGCTTCAAAGGTATTCGACAAGAAGTCCGGACGGCAGTGCATCCATCACGAGCACACAGGGGAAAGTTCCGACTTGATCATGGTAAATTCATGCCGCTTCCGTGCTCGGCTCACTGTCGGGTCGATGGGATCTCGGGTATACCAGTAGCAGGCGTTCGTGCGGCCGTTCCGGACGCACGACGAAGCTCCTGCCGGGGCGGATTCAGGGTCCGGTCCGACAGGAGCTTCGATATCTGACGGGAAGTCACCCGACGGAGGAAGGTGAGGCGGGAGCCGAGATTATTCTTCGCACGATTCCCGCAGGATGGTCACAGCCAGCCGGCATTGAGGGCGATGCGGACAGCGTCCACGCGTGTGCGCGCGTTGAGTTTTGTCGCCACGGTGGTGAGATAGTTGCGTATCGTGCCGGGCGAGAGATGGAGGCGTGCCGCTATATCTGTCACACCCTCACCGCCGGCGGCCAGCCGGAGCACTTCCATCTCGCGGTCGGTGAGTGGAGGAGTCGGTGCCTGCCAGGCGGATACGGCCAGATCCGCGTCGATGACCCGGCGCCCGGCTGCGAGTTCCCGTACCGCGCTGACGAGGTTCTCCGGTGGCGAGCCCTTCAGCAGGAACCCGCCGACTCCCATGTTCAGCGCCCTGCGCACCGTCGCGGGCCGCCAATGGTTGGTGAGAATCAGGGCGCGCGTCTTCGGTAGTTCGGAGTGAACCTTCTCAACGGTTGAGAGATCGCTCTCGCCGGGCATATCAATGTCGATCACCGCGACATCCGGCCGGTGCAGACGGGCCGTGGACAGTATCTTCGAGCTGTCGCCCAGTTCTGCCACGACGTCAATGTCCTTCTCTCGCGTCAGCAGCGCGATCAAAGCCCCCCGTACCATGTGCACGTCTTCGGCGAGCAGAACCTTAATCACATGCCCTCCAGGGTGAACGAAGGGGGATGGCCCCCTTGCGGCACTGGTCGGACAGGATCCTATCTGCTGATTAGAATTTTTTACAGGATTCTTTACCTTACGCGAATGAGTGTCCAGGGAGCGGACGCCCTAGGATTGCCCGTTGAAGCCCGTTCGGGCATGCGTATGCGTTCGAGTGGCCTTCCGATTATTTCAGGCCATGGCCGCTCTCCTGCGCATCACAGCGCCGCTCGGGCCTTCAGCGGCTCCCACCATGTTCGGTTCTCCCGGTACCAGGAAATGGTCTCGGCGAGCCCCGTGGCGAAATCCTTTCGGGGTTGGTATCCCAGCTCGGTCCGGATCTTTGTCCAGTCGACGGAGTAGCGCCGGTCGTGCCCCTTGCGGTCGGTGACGTACTCCACGCTCTCCCACCTCGCGTCGCACCCCACCAGCAGCAGCTTCAGCAGTTCCAGGTTGCTCAGTTCGGTGCCGCCGCCGATGTTGTAGACCTCGCCGGGACGGCCCGCGGTCCGCACCAGTTCGATGCCGCGCACATGGTCGTCGATGTGCAGCCAGTCGCGGACGTTGCCCCCGTCCCCGTAGAGGGGAACCGTCCTCCCGTCGAGCAGGTTGGTCACGAACAGGGGGATGACCTTCTCCGGAAAATGGTGGTGCCCGTAGTTGTTGGAGCAGCGGGTCACCCGGACGTCCAGCCCGTGCGTGCGGTGGTAGCTCAGGGCCAGCAGATCGCTCGAAGCCTTGGAGGCGGAGTACGGGGACGTGGGGTCGAGGGGATGGTCCTCCGACCACGACCCTTCGTCGATCGACCCGTACACCTCGTCCGTGGAGACATGGACGAAGGTCCGGGAGCCGGCCCGCAGTGCCGCGTCGAGCAGGACCTGCGTGCCCAGCACATTGGTCCGCACGAACGCGGCCGAGCCGAGGATGGAGCGGTCCACATGGGATTCGGCGGCGAAGTGCACCACGTGGCTGGCCCGTTCGGTCAGCCGGGTGACGAGCGGCTCGTCGCAGATGTCGCCCCGGACGAAGGAGAACCGGGGGTCGTCGCGGACCTCCCGCAGGTTGTCCGGGTTCCCCGCGTAGGTCAGCTTGTCCAGCACGGTCACCGTGACATCGCCCGGACCGGCGGGGCCGAGGAGCGTCCGTACGTAGTGGGAGCCGATGAAGCCCGCGCCTCCGGTCACCAGGACCGCGGTCGGGCTCATGAGGAGATCTGCACGCGACTGTGGTCGCCGAGGACCAGCCGGTGGGCGTGCGGAACGGCGGGCGCCGGGATGACGGTGACGTTGCGTCCGATCATGGATGCCTCGACCCGTCCGACCCCCACGATCGACGACCCCCGCAGCATGATGGAGAACTCGATCTCGCTGTGCTCGATCCGGCAGTCCTCCGCCACCGAGGTGTAGGCGCCGATGTACGAGTCGCTGATCACGGTGGACCGGCCGATGACGGCGGGGCCGACGATCCGTGATCTGCGGACCTGCGCCCCTTCCTCGATCCGGACCCGGCCGATGATCTGGCTCTCCTCGTCGACGTCGCCCTCGATGCGGAGCTCCAGGGTCTCCAGGACCAGCCGGTTGACCTCCAGCATGTCCATGACGTTGCCGGTGTCCTTCCAGTACCCGGGCACCGTCGTCGAGCGCACGTCCCGCCGTTCGTCGATGAGCCATTGAAGGGCGTGGGTGATCTCCAGCTCCCCGCGCAGCGACGGCCGGATCGCGCGCACCGCCTCGTGGACGGCCGGGGTGAAGAGGTAGACGCCGACGATCGCGAGGTCGCTCCGCGGCACCGTGGGCTTCTCCTCCAGGGACACGACGCGTCCCTCCCCGTCCAGCTCGGCCACGCCGAAGACGGTGGGGTCGGACACCCGGGTCAGCAGGATCTGGGCGTCGGGCCGCTCGCGGCGGAAGTTCTCCACGAGGTCGGTGATGCCGCCCACGATGAAGTTGTCGCCGAGATACATGACGAAGTCGGAGTCGCCGAGGAACTCGCGGGCGATCACGACCGCGTGAGCCAGCCCGAGCGGCTTGTGCTGGGGGATGTAGGTGATGTCGAGGCCGAACTTCGAACCGTCGCCGACCGCCTCGCGAATCTCGTCAGCGGTGTCGCCGACGATGACGCCGACCTCCGTGATCCCCGCCTGGGCGATGGCCTCCAGGCCGAAGAAGAGGACGGGCTTGTTGGCGACGGGCACCAGCTGCTTCGCGGTGGTGTGGGTGAGCGGGAGCATGCGGGTACCGGAACCCCCGGCCAGGACCAGCGCCTTCATGACGCCCCCTCGGGCGGGCGGACGGGTTCTTCGCGTGTCACGGATATATGCAACGACATTCAGCAGCCCCCCAGCGCCGACCGGTCGGATGCCGGCCGTCGCGACGATCACTTGTGTGTGCACGTGCCTGACAGACAAAAACGTGGGTGCTCCGGGCCGGGGCCTCGTCGCCCCGGGGGCGGCCGGGTCGGTCCACCGTGCCCCGCACCACCTATCTCCCTACTGGTGTATCTTCGTCATGAAGATATTTTCCCTCGGGTAAGTTGTCAAACCCGGTGACGGAGCGTGTCACCCAGGCAGATCGGGAAGTTGGAGTATGTCGATGGAGGAAGCGGACTCCGGTGCACTTGAGGCCCAGCGCGACCGCCTCATGGACGGGCTCCGGGCGTTCGGTGCGAACTACACCGAGTTCACGCAGCGTTTCGCGACCTGGCTCGGGCTGCACTCCACGGACGCCGCGGCCCTGACCGAAATCCTCTATGCGGAGGACCAGGGTGTGCCGTTGTCCCCCGCCCGGTTGAGCGAACGGATCTCCCTCTCGTCCGGCGCGACCGCGACCCTGCTGAACCGGCTGGAGACGGCCGGGCACATCGTGCGTACCCGCGAGCACACCGACCGCCGGATCGTGACGCTGCGCAGCAGCCCGGACGTCAGGCCGCGGGCGGAGGAGTTCTTCGGCCCCTACGCCCAGCGCATGGCCGAGGCCATGGCGCGGTACAGCCCCGCACAGCTCCAGCAGTTCGAGGACTTCATCGCCCAGCTCCGCGACACCATGGACTCCCTGCTCGCCGACGAGTACGACGAGCGCCGCCCGAAGGGATCCCACACGAGGAACGGGACTACAGAGTGAGCTCATCGAAAGCGTCAGCACGCGCGGCCGGGTCCGCGGCGGACTTCGACCGGGTGATCCGGGTGAGGGGAGCCCGCGAGAACAACCTCACCGGCATCGACCTCGACATCCCCAAGCGGAGTCTTGTCGTCTTCACCGGAGTCTCCGGCTCGGGCAAGTCCTCGCTCGCGTTCGACACGATCGCCGCCGAGTCGCAGCGCCTCATCAACGAGACCTACCCGGCCTTCCTCCAGTCGCAGATGCCGACGCTGCCCCGTCCCGACGTGGACAGCCTGGAGAACCTCAACGCCGCCATCGTCGTCGACCAGGAGCGCATCGGAGCCAACTCCCGCTCCACCGTGGGCACCGCGACCGACACCTGGACGATGCTGCGCATCGTCTTCGCCCGGGTGGGATCCCCGGCCGTGCCGAGCCCCAGCGCCCTCTCGTTCAACGACCCGGCCGGCATGTGCCAGGAGTGCGGAGGCGTCGGACGTGCCTCCTCCATCGACGTCGAGGGGATCTTCGACCGCTCGCTGTCACTCAACGAAGGCGCCATCACCTTCCCCAACTTCGCCGTGGGCTCGGTGTTCTGGAAGATCTACACCGAGTCGGGATTCTTCGACAACGACCTGCCGCTGGGGAGGTTCACCGAGGAGGACTGGGCGCAACTCCTCACCGGGACCGGCGAGGTCGTGAAGACCGGCGGCTACAACATGGCGTACGAAGGCGTCCTGGACAAGATCAAACGCCTCTACCTCTCCAAGGACGCCGAATCGCTGCGCCCGCACGTCCGGCGCGCCGTCGAGGCGATCGGGACCACAGGCCCCTGCTCCGCCTGCTCCGGAACCCGGCTCAACGAGGCCGCCCGCGCCTGCCGCATCGACGGGGTGAGCATCGCCGACTGCAACGCCCTGCAGATCACCGAACTGAGCCGGTGGGCCGCCACGTTGCCCGCGAACGGGATCGGCCCGCTCAAGGACGGCCTGGTCTCGATCCTCGACAACCTGGTGGAGATCGGGCTCGGCTATCTCAGCCTCGACCGCGCCGCCGGCACGCTGTCCGGCGGCGAGGCCCAGCGGATCAAGATGGTCCGCCATCTGGACTCCAGCCTCACCGAACTCACCTATGTCTTCGACGAGCCCACCGCCGGTCTCCACGCCCACGACACCCGGCGCATGATCGGCCTGCTCGAGCGCCTGCGGGACAAGGGCAACACCGTGCTGGTCGTCGAGCACAACCCCGAGGTCATCGCCGCCGCCGACCATGTCGTCGACATCGGCCCGGGCGCGGGGCTCAACGGCGGACACGTCATCTACCAGGGCGATGTCGCCGGGCTGAAGACGTCGGGCACCCCGACCGGATCCCACCTCTCGGTCCGCCGGCCCCTCAAGACCGAGGTGCGCGAACCCGTCGGCTCGCTCGACATCAAGTCGGCGTCGCTGCACAACCTGCGCGACGTCAGCGTCAGCATCCCGCTCCGCGTCCTCACCGCGATCACCGGCGTGGCCGGAGCGGGCAAGAGCTCCCTCGTGCTCGGGTCCCTGCCCAAGGAGGCGGAGGCCGCGATCGTCGACCAGTCGCCCATCAAGGGGTCCCGCCGGTCCAACCCGGCCACGTACACCGGCATGCTCGACGGCATCCGCGAGGCCTTCGCCGCAGCCAACCGCGTCAAGGCCGGCCTCTTCAGTGCCAACTCCGAAGGCGCCTGCCCCACCTGCAAGGGGCTCGGCGTCACCTACACGGACCTCGGCTACATGACCGCCGTGCCGACCACCTGCGAGAAGTGCGAGGGGCGCCGCTTCACCGACGAGGTCCTCGCCTACCACCTGCGCGGCCGGAGCATCGCCGACGTGCTCGCGATGGCCATCGACACCGCGGCGGACTTCTTCACGGAGCGGTCCGTCACCCCGGTGCTCGCCGCGCTGAAGGACGTCGGGCTCGGATACATCAGCCTCGGCCAGCCGCTCACCACGCTGTCCGGCGGGGAGCGCCAGCGCCTGCGGCTCGCCATCGAGATGCGCAGGAACGCCGGGACCTACATCCTCGACGAGCCGTCCACCGGACTGCACCTGGCGGACGTCGACAACCTGATCCGCCTGCTGGACGGGCTCGTCGACGGCGGCGCCTCGGTCATCGTCATCGAGCACAACCTCGACATCGTCGCCCACGCGGACTGGGTCGTCGACCTCGGTCCCGGCGCCGGGGACGACGGCGGTCGCATCGTCTACGAAGGTCCTCCGGCCCTGATGCCGAAGACCGGGGAGTCGATGACCGGGCGCTTCCTGCACGCGTCCCGGACCTAGGGGGTGTCCGGCCCTGATCCGCCGGACACCCCCCGGGCCCCGGCGCAACGCACCACGCACGACGGGGCCTTCCGGACCGATCGACCGGGATCCGGAAGGCCCCGGAGCGTGCTCAGCCCCGGCGCTCGGCCGTCACATGCCAGACCGGCATCGTCGCCCGTCCCGTCCCGTCCAGCTTCAGCCCCGCCAACTGGTCGGCCGTGACCTCGGCGTCCGGGTACTCCTCCTTGATCATGGCCGCGATGTCCTCGGGCCGCAGCGAACTGGCGTACGCCACCGCCTCGACGGCCACCACGTCCCAGACGCTCCCGACCATCCGGCGCAGGTTCACCGCACTGTGCCGGTGCGGCCCGGGGAAGGGGGCGTCCAGCTCCTCGGCGAAGCAGAACATGTGCAGCCGGGCCCCCGGCCGGCAGGCGTCGTGCAGCACCGTCAGGTAGCGCTCCCGCTCGTCCTCGGCCAGCGCGTGGAAACACGCACTGTCCACGACGGTGTCGAAGCGCCCCTCCACGCCCTGCAGCCGGGTGGCGTCCGCGACGAGGAAGTCGACCTCCACCCCCTTGGCCTCGGCCCTCAGACGGGCCTCGGACACTGCCGTCGCGGACACGTCGACCGCGGTGACGGCGTGGCCCCGGGAGGCGAGGTACGCGGCGTTGTCCCCGAGCCCGCAGCCGACGTCCAGCACGTGCCCGGCGATCAGCCCGGCCTCCGCCACGGCGACCAGGGCCGGCTGCGGCCTGCCGATGTCCCAGGGCTGGACGGGCGGGGCGTCCGCCGCACCGGTGTACATGTCCTCGAAGTCGTACCGGTCGGGGATGTGGTCGGAGGCGTAGGTCATCTGGTTCTCCCGCACTCGGGGCGTGGACGCGGACGTCGTCGTGCCGGACGACGGGAGCCGCACCGACAACTGGTGGTGGAACACGTCCAGGGGATCGAAGGCCGCCTTCACGGCCTGCAACCGGACGTAGTTCTCCTTGTAGTAGAGCTCGTGCCACGGCACGCCCGAGGTGTTGAACTCCGGGTCGGCCAGGTCGATGTCGGGATAGTTGATGTACGAGCCGTCGGCCAGCTCGCCGGAGACCGGCGCGCCGCCCGTGTCGCCGAACAGCTCCCCGTACAGGCCGCGCAGCCAGGCGATGTGGACCTCGTCCTCGCCCGGGTCGTTCCAGGCGGCGGAGTAGGCGGCCTTGATCACCGAGTCTCGCTGGGCGGACGAGGTGTCCCCGGGATCGACCGCGTTGATCGCGCCGCCGTACCCGTTGAGCATCATCAGCGACTCACGGCCGAAGTAGTCCTCGCCGGTGAAGTGCCGGTACAGCCCGGCGATCTGTTCGTCGGTGTGGACACCCCGCAAGTAGGCGGCCTTCGACTTGGTCCGCGCGCCCAGGACCGGACCGGAGTCGCCCTGCCCCATGTGGCGGGCCGCCGTCAGCCACGGCAGCTCGTAGCGGATCGCGAACGGCTCCACCCCGACGCCCTCGTCCACGGCGGCGAGGAAGGACCCCATGGCGGCGTCGGCGTCCGGCGCCGTCGGGTCCATCTGGACGAACATCGTCAGGTCGCCGCCGGAGCGGTGCCGGACCCACAGGGAGGCGAACAGGCCCGCGTACGGGGAATCGGCCCCGCTGTGCTCCACGTGCCAGGCCATGAAGTTCTTGATGATCCGGGTGAACGCCGGCAGCTCCACCTGCTCCCACGACCAGGTGACCATGGCGAGCAGCAGGGAGGCCGGCGGCTTGGGCAGCAGCTCGGCGGGGTCGGTGCCGGTGGCCCCGGGGGAGCGCATCCAGAACCGCGTGACGATACCGAAGTTGCCCCCGCCGCCCCCGGTGTGCGCCCACCACAACTCCCGGTGCGGATCATCCGGTTCGCGGGTGGCGACCGTGACGGCCACCTCGCCGGCCGCGTCGACGTGCACCACTTCGACGGCGTACAGATGGTCGGCGACCAGCCCGTGCAGCCGGGACAGCGGACCGTACCCGCCGCCGCTGATGTGGCCGCCCGCGCCCACCGCGGTGCACACCCCGGCGGGCAGCGTCACGCCCCACTCGCGGTAGAGCGTCTTGTAGATGTGCCCGACGGTCGCCCCGGTCTCGATCGCGACGGCGTCGCGCTCCGGGTCGTGGTACACCGCAGACATCAGCGACAGGTCGAGGACGACCCGCACCCCGGGGTCGGCGATGAACGCCTCGCCGCAGTGCCCGCCGCTGCGGACGGCCACCCGCCGGCCCGCGGCCAGGGCCCGCCGCAGCGCGTCGGCGACCTGTTCGGTGGTGCGGACCAGCTCGACGTGGTCGGGGCTGCCGACGAACCGGTAGTTGTCGCCCCGGACCAGTTCCGCGTAACGGTGGTCCTCGGGCCCGACGACGACCGGCCCGGGAACCGGCCGTGCCCCGGACTTCCCGTCGTGGGCGAACGGGGGGATCGTGGCGGTCACCGGTCACCGGCCGGCTGGTCGGCGGCCGACCGGGAGTACACGACCTCGTAGGTATTCGAGGAACGGGACGTCAGCAGCGGTCGCGCCGCGGCTCGCATCGCCCGGGAGTGGGCCGGGCGGTCCTCCTCGGGCAGCTTGTGGAACCGCTCGTAGGACTCGCGGTCGTCCCACTGCGCGTAGTTGACGACATAGTCGCCGTCGAGGCCGCGCAGGATGGAGTTGGAGCGGAAGCCCGGCACCTCCCGCATCCACTCGTCCGGCTCCGTGAACAGCCCCACCAGGCGCGCCTGGTCCGACGCCGCGACGCCCATGATGACGATCACGGTGAAGTCGTCCCGGTCGGGCCCGATCTCGATGTGCTCCAGCGAGGCGTGCAGCCGGGTGGAGACCACCTCCGTCTTGAGCAGGTGGACCGAGGTGGTCAACTCGCTGAAGTGGGGCACCGTGTTGTGCTTGAAGTTCTCTCCCTCGTAGCGCTCCTGAAGGTCTGCCACGCTGCGCCACTGGATGTAGTTCGCGGCGCACGGTCGGTCCAGCCCGCCGTGCAGGGTGGAAGACCGCCAGCCCGGGTAGTTCGCCCCGTTGATGATCCCTTCCATGGTGTCGAGCAGGGTCTTCTGCGCATCCGGGCCCGTGGTGTCGAACAGGTTGAACACCGTGAGCGATCCGTTGTCCGGTGTGATGAACGGCATGGGTTCCAGTCCTCCGCTTGGTCGGGTCGGGGTCAGGCGCGGACGGCTTCGACGACGCTGTGCAGCCCGGCCCGGACGATCCGGGTGAGCTGGAGGCCGGCCCGCTCGAAGAGGTCCGCGAACTCGGCCCGGGTGCGCTGGCGGCCGCCGCAGAGCACCAGCATGTTGAGGTCCATCAGGGTGACCGTCGGCGACGGCTCGCTCCGGTCCGGCATGACCGCCTCGACCAGCAGCACCCGGCCGCCCTCGGCGAGCGCCTCCCGGCAGTTGCGCAGGATCGTGAGCGAGTGCGCGTCGTCCCAGTCGTGGATGACGTTGGAGAGCAGATAGGCGTCGGCGCCCGGCGGTACGGATTCGAAGATGTCGCCCCCGGCGATCTCGGCCCGGCCGTCGGTGCCGGAGTCCTTGAACGCCGAGCCCGCCCCCGCGACCACGTCCGGCTGGTCGTACAGCACACCGCGCACGTCAGGGTTGGCGGCGAGCACCGCGGCGAGCAACGCGCCGTGACCACCTGCGACGTCGACCAGCGTGCCGATGCCTCCGAAGTCGAACGCGCCGACCACCGGGGCGATCAGCTGGCGCGAGGCCTCGCTCATGGCGTTGTCGAAGACGCCGGAGACATCGGCCCGCTCCCGCATGAAGTCCCAGACGTCCTGGCCGTGCACCTTCGCGAAGGCGGGCTCGCCGGACCGGACGCTGTCGGCGAGACCGGCCCAGGTGTTCCGGTCGGCGGGGAGACCGACCCACCGGGCGAAGTTCCGCATCGAGGTGGGGGAATCACTGCGGAGCGCCTCGCCGACCTCGGTCAGGGCGAACACCTCGTCCGCGCGCTCCTCGACGAGACCGATGTCGGCGCCCGCGCGCAGCAGCCGGTAGAGCGTCGGGCCATGGGCGCCGACCGCCTCGGCGATCTCGTCCACTGGCCGTGCGCCGTCGGCCAGCGCGTCGGCGACACCCAGTTCGGCGAAGGCGCTCACGGCCGCGGCCATCCAGCTCGCCGTGGCGAGCTGCAGCACGCGGACTGAGGGCGGCAGGTGAGGTGGGGTCTGCATGGGTGCGGAACCTTTCGGTCGCGAGAGTACGGAAGGAGTAAGTACGAGGAGGCGTGGTCAGACGCGGAGTGCGGCGCGGACGGCCGTGATCACGTCCGACACGTCCCGGTCGCTCAGATGGGGTCCCATGGGCAGGCTGAGCACCTGCCCGGCGATGGACTCCGCGATCGGGTAGGAACCGGCCGGCCACCGGTGGGCGTCGGCATAGGCCTGTGACAGATGGACCGGGACCGGGTAGTGGACCAGTGTGCCGATGCCCGCTGCGGTCAGGCTCTTCTGCAGCCGGTCCCGGTCGTCGCAGCCGACGACGAACAGGTGCCACGCGGGCTCGGTGTCCGCCGGAGTCTCCGGGAGACGCAGGCCCGGAAGTCCTGCGAGCCCCGCCCGGTACTGCCCGGCGATCCGTGCCCGGCGGTGGTTCCAGCGGTCCAGATGACCGAGCTTGACCCGCAGGAGGGCCGCTTGCAGTTCGTCGAGGCGGGAGTTGGTGGCACGGATCTCGTGGTGGTACTTGCGCCGGGAGCCGTAGTTGCGCAACAGCCGGAGCCGGTCGGCCAGTTCAGCGTCCGCGGTCAGCACGGCCCCGCCGTCGCCGAGCGCCCCGAGGTTCTTGCCGGGGTAGAAGCTGAACGCGGTCGCGGTGGTTCCGGTGCCCACCCGGCGGCCCCGGTAGCGGGCGCCGTGGGCCTGGGCGGCGTCGTCCACCACCGCGAGGCCGTGCGCCTCGGCGGTCCGCCGTAGCGCGTCGAGGTCCGCGGCCTGGCCGTAGAGGTGGACCGGCATGACGGCCCGGGTGGCCGAGGTGATCGCCGCCGCGACCAGGGCGGGATCGAGCAGATGGGTGGCCGGGTCCACCTCGACCGGCACCGGGGTGGCTCCGGCGGCCGATACGGAGAGCCAGGTGGCGATGTACGTCGCGCTGGGGACGATCACCTCGTCGCCCGGGCCGATGCCCAGGCCCCGCAGCGCCAGTTCCAGGGCATCGCAGCCGCTGCCGACGGCCACACAGTGCTCCGCACCGCAGTAGGCGGCGAACTCGGCCTCGAACGACTCCAGTTCGGAGCCCAGGAGGAACCAGCCCGAGTCGACCACCCGGTGGTACGCCGCGTCCAGCTCCTCCCGGATCTCCGCGTGGGGCGCCTTGAGATCGAGGAAGGGAATGTTCACCTCAGCCGTCCGGCATCCGCCGCGAATTCCTGATACTCGCGGTAGTAATCGGCCTCGTCGTAATGTTCGGAGGCCAGGACCAGCGCGACCGCGCCTTCGGAGAAGTTGGTGAGGCCGTTCCACACCATCGGCCCGATGTAGAGGCCCTGATGCGGACTGTCCAGCCGGAAGACCGCCGTTTCGGCGGTGTCGTCGACCGTGACGTCGAAACTGCCGGAAACGGCGATGACCAATTGCTCCAGATTGCGGTGGGCGTGATCGCCGCGCATCGAGTCCACCGGCAAGGAGTAGAGGTAGAAAAGCCGCTTGATATCGAAGCCGATGTCCTTGATTCCCTCGACCACGGACAGGTGGCCGCGGTTGTCGGCGATGGTCTGGAGATCCATCAGCTCGCAGGGGCGCACCGTGCCGACCCGACCCGGCGCGGCGGCGGCTGTCATCGCCCCTCCCGCGCCTCGTCGCCGGACGGAGCGGAGGGCGCGGTGGCGAGGAACAGCCCGCGCCCCGAGGGGCCGCCGACCACGTACGCGACATCCAGCCCGGCCCGCTCGAAGGCGGTCTCGTAACTCTCGCGGGTGAACAGCGACAGCACATGAGTGTCGGAGAACCGGCGCAGCCCGGTGGTGGGCTCGCCCACCGTGTACTCCACGGTCATCCGGGTGGAGTCGCCCTCACGGACCGTGTGCGAGACGCGGGCGATGGTGCGGCCGTCCACCTCCACGACGGCGGCCCCGATGTACCCGTCGAGGAACTCCTCGGGGAACCACCACGGCTCGACCAGCACCACCCCGCCCGGCGTCAGATGGCGCCGGAACACCGCCAGGGTGCGGTCCAGCTCCTCGGTCGACTGCAGATACCCGACCGAGCTGAACATGCAGGTGATCGCGTCGAAGGTGCGGCCCAGGTCGAAGGAGCGCATGTCGTCGTGGTGGACCGCCACGCCCGGCAGCCGCTCCACCGCCAGCGCGTGCATCGCGGGGGCGAGTTCGACGCCCTCCACGTGGTCGACCGACTTGCGCAGTGCGTCCAGATGGGCACCGGTGCCGCAGGCGACATCCAGCAGACTGCCGATGTCGGGCCGCCGCTCGCGCAGCAGCCGCAGAACGTCGTCCGCCTCCGCCCCGTAGTCCTTGCCCCGGCCTCGGTAGACGGCGTCGTACACGTCCGCGTGGTCCGCTCCGTAACTGCTCACGACTGCACCAGCCTCTCCAGGTCGGCGACGACCGCGTTCGGCGTCGGCAACGAGTGGAGCTCGGCGGCGAGTTCGCGCGCCTGCCGTGCGTAGCGCTCGTCGGACAGGATCGTGCCGCACGCCTCGAACGTGCCCTCGGGGGAACCGGCGTCCCGGTGCAGGACGAGTGCCGAACCCTGCTGCTCCAGCAGCCGCAGCGAGGGCTGGAACGCCTCGAACTGATTGAGCACGACCTGCGGTGTGCCGGCGGCCATCGCGTTGAGCGCGGTCAGCCCGCCGCTGTGCACGATCGTGTCGCAGGTGCGGACGAGGAACTCCAGCGGCACCCAGCCGCTGCGGACCTGCGGGAAGCGGGCGCGCAGCTTCTCGGCCGCCTCGTCGTTGGCCGCCACCACGATCTCGGCGTCCAGGTCGGTGAGCCGGGATATCAGCCCGCAGAGGTGGTCGAAGATCTCGGGCATGGCGGTCCGGAAGCTGCCGTAGGTGACGCAGATCCGGGGGCGCTCACCGCGTTCGTACATCCACGGTTCCAGCGTGCGCTGCCGGTTGCCCGGCACCCACCGCATCGGGATGCCCGGGGTCGCGCCGGGCGGCAGCAGGCTCGGCGGGCAGAGGTCGATGAACAGGTCGGGGTCGGGCAGCCGGTCGAGCCCGATGGCCGACAGCTCGGGGGCGAGCTCCTCGTTCGCGTACCGCTCCCCGCCGTCGAAGTGCAGCCAGTCCCAGGCCTGCCGGACATGCGGGATGCCGAGGTGGGCCCCGAGCAGCGCGGCGGCGTACGCGTCGGTCCCGCCGATCACCAGATCCGGGCTCCAGCTCTTGGTGAGTGCCAGGAGCCCTTCCAGGCTCACCGCTGCCTGTCGGCCGAACCACCGGCCGACATAGGGGAGTTCCTGTTCGGGGGACCACGGGAACTCGATGGGTCCGCCGGGCCGGTCCAGTTGCTTGATGCTCTCGGTGGTGTGCTCGGTCACCACGGCCACCGGGGGCAGTCCCACACCCTCGATGGCCGGGGTGAGTTCGTCGAAGGCTGCGACGATGATCTCGTGACCGGCGTTGCGCAGTGCCGTCGCGAGCGGAGCCAGGGCGAATACGCCCGCAGGGCTCGTTCCCGCTGCAATGAAGAGGGCTTTCATTCTTCTCCTTTTGGGCACACGAAAAAACGCCGAGAAAATATCTCGGCGTTCGCTGTCCGCTGCGGGTCGATGGGAAACCGTGGTGTCGGGATCGGGGGCCGTAAATCAAGGCCCGGACACACACATTCCAATATGAACAACATCTTCTTCATCGCAGGTCGTGTTGTCAAGGCCCCTTGTTCCCTGCGGTGTTGCCCACCTGGACTAACGAACGGGCCGGCCCCCGCCGCCATGGCGGGGGCCGGCCCGGGGCGCCGGGGCTACCGGGCCGGGGCGTGCAGCGCGAGGATCTCGCGGTGCAGTTCGATCAGGCGCGGTACGTCCTCGCGGTCCGCCCGAGCCATGCCGCACTCGGTGCAGATGCCCCAGGGGTGAGCGTCCGCAGGCAGGTAGCGGTCGATGAGGGCGATCTGCCGTCCGGTCGTGCCTTCGGCCTGGATCCCGGGATGGTAGGGCACGACCGACAGGTAGATCTCGGTCTCCGGGGCGGTGCGGAGGCCGGCCAGCGGCGCGAAGTAGGCCTCGTCGTCGCGGTCCTGCGGGACGGTGAACGAGATCCAGGCCGGGGCGCGCCCGGCGGCCACGGTCACCGCGTTGGCGATGGCGACCTGGTTCGCCAGGGATTTCGGCTCGACCATGTGACGGTGCTCGAAGTCGCCGTAACACAGGTGCAGTCCGGCCGGCACGGCCGCGGGCAGGTGGTCGACGAGCGCCGCGAGCCGGGCGGTCAGCGGTTCGAGCAGCTCGGGCTGCTGGTCGATCGTGACGGTCTCCACCGCCACGTCCCACTGCACGGCGAGATCGTCGTGCGGAACGCTCCGCACGAGCTCGTCCAGGTCGGCGAGGAGCGCGCGCTCGTAGGACGGTGCGATCCGGTCCTTGTCGTCGGGGTGGAAGAGCATGCCGACCGCGACCGGGGTCGGGTACTCGGCCTGCATCCGTACGCCGGCGGGGATGACGCCCTCGTCGCGCAGCCCCGTGAAGACCTCGTAGGACTTCCGGTACTCGGTGGCGTAGCCGAGATCGCCCCAGTCGATCGTGTCCGGGTCGGTGTTCCCGGCGAGGGCGGCGGTGGGGCCGCCCGTGTACGCGTCGTCGTCGCCGCCGACCTCCCGCAGGCCGGATGCGGCGAGGACGCGGGGGAGCTGGAAGCCGATCCACTGGGAGCGGCCGCCGGTCTCCCCGTCGGGCAGCCGGCGGACGCCGACGGGGACCCGTTCGGCGAGTACTCGCATCACCGTGGCGGGGTCCGGCAGGTTGACCCCGCCGTTGAAGTGAACTGCTGAGGGGGGCATGGGAGGGCCTCTCGGTTGTGCAGGTGCCTTGCTGCCGCGGTCAACGGCCCCCACCCCTCTTTGGTTACCCCGCCACGCTCGCTACCCGAGTTGACAAGGCACAGCGCGCAGAGTTACCTTCGCTGTAAAGATACACCAGGGTGGAGGAACCGTGAGCGCCACAGAAGAATCCCCGTCCATGCGTCAATGGCTCGGCCTCGTCGCCGTGTCCTTGGGCGTGGCTCTGATCGTTGTCGACATCACCATCGTCAACGTGATCCTCGCCCCGATCATCGAGGACCTGGAGGTCACCTCGGTCGAGGCCCAGTGGGTCCAGGAGTCCTACGCGATCATCTTCGCGGCCCTGCTCCTGATCGCCGGGCGCCTGTCCGACCTGCACGGAGCCCGCAAGATCTTCCTCATCGGTCTCGTCGTCTTCGGGTTCACCAGTCTGGTCGCGGCGGTCGCCCCCAACGGCGGCCTGCTGATCCTGGCCCGCTTCCTGCAGGGAATCGGCGGGGCCATGATCCTGCCGACCTCGCTGGCCCTGGTGAACGCGACGTTCACCGGCAAGGCCCGAGGGCAGGCGTTCGCCGTCTGGGGCTCGACCATCGGAGCCGCGGCGGCCGTCGGTCCACTGCTGGGCGGCTGGCTCGCGGACTTCTCCTGGCGCTGGGCCTTCGGTATCAACATCCCACTCGTGGCGCTGATCATCGCCGCAGCCCTGTACTACCTGCCCGCCTCTCCCCGTACGCGGGGCAGCATCGACGTCCTCGGCGGCGTCCTGTCGGCGATCGGGCTCGGTTTCCTCGCGTTCGGGCTGATCGAGGGCCGTACGTACGGCTGGCTCAAGACCATCGAACCGCTGGAGGTCGGCGGCATCTCCTGGAGCGGCGGCCCCTCCCCGGTGTTCGTCGCGTTCATCGTGTCCGTCCTCGTCATGGTCGTCTTCTGGCGGCGCCAGGCAGCACTCAGCCGGCGCAACGAGGAGCCGCTGATGGACGTGCGGCTGTTCTCCATCGCTTCCTTCCGCAACGGCAACGTCGTCACGCTGGTCGTCGGCCTCGGCGAGTTCGGCATCATCGCGGTGATGCCGCTCTGGCTGCAGTTCGCCCTCGACTACAGCGCGTTCCAGGCGGGTCTGGCGCTCGTGGCCCTCGCGGCGGGCAGCTTCTGTGCCAGCGGCGCGAGCTTCTCGATGTCCAGCACACCGATCACCCTGGTGCGCCTCGGCCTGGTCCTCGAAGCGGCGGGCCTGGCCATGCTGGGTCTGATCGCGGCCACCGACAGCGCCTGGTGGCTGATCGCGATCGCCCTGTTCATCTACGGCATCGGGGTCGGCTTCGCCACCGCACAGGTCACCAACATCGTGCTCGTGGACGTGCCCGCCGAGAGTGCGGGGCAGGGGTCGGGCATCCAGAGCGCGTCCCGCGAACTCGGCGCCGCGCTCGGAATCGCCGTGCTGACCACCCTGTTCTTCACCACGATCACCTCCAATCTGCGGGACAGTCTGACCGGCTCCGGGGTTCCCGACGAACAGGCCCGGGAGCTGAGCGGTGTCGTGACCGACAGTGCGGGTTCGGTCATCCCGGGTCTCGCGGCGGACCCGCAGACCTCGTCCGTCGCCGACGCGGCACGCCAGGCGATGGCCGACGCGATCGAGGTGTCCAGCTATGTGTGTGCCGGGCTGCTGCTCCTGGCGCTCGCGGCCACGCTGTTCGTCAAGCCCCGCAACCCCGGCGGCGGGAGCGCCGCCGAGGAGAAGAACGAGGTGACGAAGCCGGAACCGAGCGCGCACTGACGCGACCCGGCACGCCCCGCACCAGCCCGCACCGGCGCCTCGGCCGGTGTCCCTGATCGACCCGGTCGGGGGGCCATCCCCCGTGCCCTCTGACCGGGTCTTCCCCGTGTCCGCCCACCGGCGGGCGAGACCGTCCGCCGTGAGGCCGCCCGGATGTCCGGGCGGCCTCACGGCGTTCAGCTGTCGGGTCGGTCGGCGGGCGGGCCCACCGCGGCCTTCGCCCGCGGTCCGGTCGGTACGCCCGCGGCCTCCGGCGGTGGCTCCGACCCCGGCCGGCCCCGCAGCATCCTGGTCATCGGCACCTCCACCCACCGGTACAGGGCCCAGGCCGCCAGCCCCGCGGCGGCTGCGTAGAGGACGAGGAAGCCGAGCGTTGCCCAGAGAGGAAGCGCCTGGGTCGGCCGCGAGATCAGCCCGAGATCGAACAGCCACGGCTTGAGACGGCCGAGCGTGTTCAGTACGAAGATCATGTGCACCGCGTAGAAGCAGAAGGAGATCTTCCCGAGGAACACCATCAGCGGCCCGCGGAACGGCGTCCACTTCCCGGCCCGGTCCGCGTCGGCCAGGGCGGCGATCAGCAGGGCGATGGGGATGAGCATCCCGGCCGCCCGCTGGAGCGGCGGCGGCAGCTCCCGGTTCAGCAGGAAGCCCACCGCGCAGATCCCCAGGGCCACCCGGAGGCCGGGCCCCCGCCAAGCCCCTCTGCGTACGAGCAGCGCGACGATCATCCCGATGACGAACTCGGTGAGCCGCATCAGGGGGAAGACCTCGGTGAACCAGAGCATGAACTGGCTGTCGTACCCCTCCAGCGGCACGACCGGCGCAGGCTCGGGGGTCCGGAGCGCGAAGACCCGGTCGGCCAGGGTCGGCCCCAGGAAGGTCAGCGCCACGCAGACGACGGCTGTGACCTGCAGGGTGCGGGTGGTCGCTCGCACCATCGCCACCAGCAGCGCCGGGAAGCACAGATAGAAGAACGCCTCACAGCTCAGGGACCACATCACCGGGTTGAGCCCGAAGACGTAGGACTGGTCCGGGATCCACGACTGGACCAGGAAGGTGTGCGCCAGGACGGTGCGCCAACTGGGCCAGAGCTCCGCGGATATGAAGGTCAGTAGCACGGCCAGGACCGAGCCCGCGACGTACACCGGGAAGATCTTCGCGAACCGGTGCCGCCAGAACAGCCGTGCCCGGCGGTCCGTCGGGGTGGACCAGGTCAGCACGAAACCGCTGAGGACGAAGAAGAAGGAGACCCCGATGAATCCGGTGCCGAAGACGCTGCTGACGCCGCGGTCCACCCCGGAGGGCTCCTGCGCTCCGACCTCCGTCCCCAACTGCAGGGCGGTGAAGTGGAGTCCGAAGACCAGGAGCGCGGCGATCCAGCGCAGACCGGTGAGAGAGGGGAGCATCCCCCGCCCGGGGGACTCGGTGCGTAATTCGGTGCTCATGCCGTTGGTCCTTTCGTGAACCGCGATGGGCGGGACCGGGCCCCGGGCCACAGGGCGGGGACCGGCAGGGCGCGTGGGCCCGTGGGCGGACGGTGAACGACCGCGCCCGCGGAGGGCGCGGACCGGATACGCGCGGCAGCTTCGCGGTGCGGCGACGTGAGGAAGGAGAAGAAAGACGTGAGGTGGGCCGGCGCGACGAACGCGATGCGGGCCGAGGGATCCTGCCGGCGAAGACGGGCCGGTACGGCGATGCGCAGGCATCCCCAGGATGAACCGAATCTTCTTCACCGCAGGCCGACGTGTCAAGGACGGGCCGGGAGAAGGCCGTCGCGCCGTTCGGCGAGGACGTCCTCGACCGACGAAAAGGCCCTCCTGCGTGGAGGGCCTCACGGTCGTGCGGTCGGTGCGCCCCCGGCAGGACTCGAACCTGCGGCCAAGCGCTTAGAAGGCGCCTGCTCTATCCACTGAGCTACGGGGGCCGGGAGTCCTGATCGGTGGTTCCGTGGCCGTGCCGGGACAAGGATAGGGCTCCGATCCCCTGGACCCGGTTGCTTCACCTGCGTGGCACGATGTGGAGGTTCGGTGAAGCGAACCGATAATCGCAGGTAGGTGCGATTCCTGCATCGGTTTTCGCCCCCCTCGCGCCGGGTGTTGTGCACTCGTTATG
The DNA here is from genome assembly GCF_044757365.1 of Streptomyces sp. NPDC091289. NCBI lineage: Bacteria > Bacillati > Actinomycetota > Actinomycetes > Kitasatosporales > Streptomycetaceae > Streptomyces > Streptomyces sp. NPDC091289. Next base: position 120,518 of record NZ_JBIVUT010000022.1, on the reverse strand, counting down.
CCCCCGCCCCACTCGTCCCCTCTGTCCTGACTCTGTCCAGAGGGTGGAACCGCCGCGCAGAGGGGGCTATACGCTTCAAAAAGCCGCCAAAATTGGGCATTCTTCGCATGTGGTGACCATGGACGTACGGCCTCAGCTCATCGACGCACTTTCCGCCCTGCGCGACCGTGTCGCCGCCGTGCGTCTTCCACTGCCCCTGCCGGGGGCCGAACGCGCCCGGCAGACCAGGGTCGAACTCCTCGCCCAGCTCGACGACTACCTCCTGCCGCGCCTCAAGGATCCCGAGGCGCCGCTGCTCGCCGTGATCGGCGGATCCACCGGGGCCGGGAAGTCCACCCTGGTCAACTCGCTGGTGGGCTGCCGGGTCAGCCAGGCCGGGGTGCTGCGGCCCACCACCCGGACCCCGGTGCTGGTCTGCCACCCGGACGACCACCACTGGTTCGCCGGGGTGCGGGTGCTGCCGCAGCTGACCCGGATCTGGCTGCCGCCGGGGCAGGCCCCCGACCCGGACGGGCTGGACGACCTCGCCGCGCGGGGAGGGGACGGGGAGACCGCGCTGCGGGTGGAGACCGCGGTGAGCCTGCCCCGCGGGCTCGCGCTCCTGGACGCCCCCGACATCGACTCGCTCGTCGTCCGCAACCGCGTCCTCGCCGCCGAGCTCATCTGCGCCGCCGACGTCTGGGTGATGGTCACCACCGCATCGCGCTACGCCGACGCGGTGCCCTGGCATCTGCTGCGTACCGCGAAGGAGTACGACGCGGCCCTCGTCACCGTCCTCGACCGGGTGCCCCACCAGGTCATCGCCGAGGTGTCCCGGCAGTACGCGGCGCTGCTGACCCGGGCCGGACTCGGGGACGTACCCCGGTTCACCATCCCGGAACTGCCCGAGTCCGCGGGCGGCGGCAGCGGACTGCTCCCCACCACCGCGGTCGCCCCGCTGCGTGCCTGGCTCGCCCACCGGGCCCAGGACCCCGCCGCCCGGCAGCAGGCGGTGGGGCGCACCGCCTCCGGCGTCATCGAGTCGCTCAACGTACGGATGCCAGGACTGGCCTCCGCCGTCGCCGCCCAGTACGCCGCCTCCGTACGGCTGACCGGGGTGGTCGAGGACGCGTACGGCAAGGAGGCCGCCCGGATCCGGCGGCGTCTCAAGAGCGGGGCGGTGCTCTCCGGGGACGCGCGGACCCGGTGGCGCGGCTACCCGCTCTACAGCTCGCCCGAGGAACTCCTCGAAGCCCTCGTCGACAGCCTGGTGGCCCTGCTCCAGTGCTCGGTCTCCGCGGCCGACGAACAGATCCGCACCCAGTGGCGCCGCGAACCCGCCGGGGCCCTGTTCCGGTTCGAGGAGGCCGGGCGGGAGGCCGGTGGCTGGGGGCCCGCCGAGGACGTCGAAGGGCGCATCGCCGTCGCCGTACGCCGGTGGCGACGGGTCCTGGAGGAGCTGGCAGAGGAGGAGGTGCGCCAGCTCGACCGCAGCGTGGCGCCCGCCCCCGAGAGCGTCGCCGCACTGCTCGCGGCCGCCCTCCTCGGCGGACGGCGCGCCCGTGCGGCGGGGGAGCAGCTCGCCGAACGCATCGGGGCCCAGGGCGCGCTGCGCCTCCGCGACAAGGGCGGCGATCTGCTGACGACCTACCTCGACCAGGTCTTCGGCGGCGAACGCGACCGCCGCCTCGCCCCCCTCGACGCGCTCGACGTCGCCCCCGAACCCCAGGCCGAACTGATCGCCGCGCTTTCCGTACTGCAGAAGGAGAGGTGGCAGCGATGACTGCCGTCACGGACGAGGACCAGGGCAAGGGGAGAGGGAAGAAGATGAAGGGGGAGGGGGCGGCTCCTGCGGACGGGGACGGGCGCGGGCGCAAGGACGGGCGCTGGGACGACGGGCTGATCGCCCGGCGCGCCGCGGCGGCCGAGGCCCGCGAGGCCGGGGAACCCGCGCCCGGTACGCCCGACGAGGACGACCCGGAGCCGCAGGTCGAGGCGTATGTCCCCTCCGGCGGGCCGCTGCCGCCCCGGCTGGACGCCCTGCGCGAACTCGTCGGACTCTCCCGCGCCCGGCTCGACCGGGACACCCTCGCCGAGGCCGGACGCGTGCTCGACGAGGCCGCAGCCCGGCAGCGGCTCTCCTCACGGCACACGGTCATCGCCATCGCGGGAGCGACCGGCAGCGGGAAGTCGACCCTGTTCAACGCGCTCGCCGGGGCCCCGATCTCCGACACCGGGCTGCGCCGGCCCACCACCTCCCAGCCCATCGCGTGCAGCTGGACCGACGGGGCCGCCGGGCTGCTGGACCGGCTCGCCGTCCCCGGGCGGCTGCGGCGCAGGCCCCACCCCGGGCCCGCCGCGTCCGACGAGGCGCTCCAGGGGCTCGTCCTGGTCGACCTTCCCGACCACGACTCGGCGGCCACCGAACACCGCGACCAGGTGGACCGGGTGCTGGCCCTGGTCGATGCGGTGATCTGGGTCGTCGACCCGGAGAAGTACGCCGACGCCGCCCTCCACGAGCGCTATCTGCGCCCGCTCGCCGGACACGCGGAGGTCACCTTCGTCGTCCTCAACCAGACCGACCGGCTGCCCGGCGAGGCGGCCGACCTCGTCCTCGACGACCTGCGCCGCCTCCTCGACGAGGACGGCATCGCCCTCGGCGAGCACGGCGAACCCGGTGCCACCGTCACGTCCCTGTCCGCGCTCACCGGCGACGGGGTGCCCGAACTCCGCGAGCTGGTCGGCCGCTTCGTCCAGGACCGCACGGCCGCCACCCGCCGGCTCTCCGCCGACGTCGACGCGGCGGCGGCGCGGCTGCGCCCGGTGTACGTGGCCGAGGGCCGGCCCGGCCTCGGCGAGCGGGCCCGCGAGGAGTTCACCGACCGGCTGGCCGAGGCCGTCGGCGCGGCGGCCGCCGGACAGGCCGCCGAGCGGGAGTGGCGCAGGAACGCCGGGCGGGCCTGCGGGACGCCGTGGCTGCGGCTCTGGCGCTGGTACGAGAACCGGGGCCTGCCCGGCAGCCTGGACCGGATGGGCCAGGCGCTCACCCCGCCCGAGGAGGAACTGACGGCCCGGCAGCGGGTCGAGCAGGCGGTCCGGATCGTCGCGGACGACGCCGCCGACGGGCTGCCGGGACCCTGGGCACAGGCGGTGCGCGAGGCCGCGTTCAACGGGGCGGAGGGGTTGTCCGAGGCGCTGGACGAACTGGCGGTCAAGGCCGGGGTCCCGGCCTCGGGGGCGGCCGGGCGGGGCGGTGGAACGGCGGGCGCCCAGGGCATCAGCGGGACGCCGCTCGGCGGCCGGGCGGCCAAGCCGCCCCGGCCGAAGTGGTGGCCGGCCGCGGTGCTGGCCCAGGTGTCGATGACGCTCCTTCAGATCTTCGGCGGCCTGTGGCTGGTCGGCCAGATCATCGGCGTCCTGGAGCCGGGGCTCGTCACGCCCGCGCTCATCATGCTGGCCGGAGTCGTCGGCGGCCCGCTGGTGGAGTGGTCCTGCGCCGCGGCCATCCGGGGACCGGCCAGACGGTACGGGCAGGACGCCGAGCGGCGACTGCGCGAGGCGGCCGCCGGATGCGGCCGGGCCAGGGTCCTGGACCCGGTCGCCGCCGAGCTGGTGCGCTACCGCGAAGTGCGCGAGCGGTACGTGACGGTGACGGAGTTCTCCACAACCGGCCGGTAGTCCACAGGCCCCGACGCGATTCCCGCCCGGCGTCCACCATGGAGACCGCACACGGTACGGAGTCGCCCGACGCCGTACGAAGCGGTGCGACAAGGAAAGCGGGGGCGGGAAATGAACGAGACCCTGGTGACGCTGGTGGGAAACGCCGCCACGGCGGTGGAGTTCCGGGAGACGGCCACCGGCGGAATGGCGCGATTCCGTTTCGCCGTCACTCCGCGGCGCTGGGACCGTGAGAAACAGCTCTGGACCGACGGCCGCACCAGCTTCTACACCGTCTGGTCCTGGCGGACGCTCGCCGCGAATCTGGCCGGTTCCGTTTCGGTCGGGGAACCCCTGGTCGTGCACGGCCGGTTGAAGGTCCGCGAGGAGGAACAGGCCGGTCAGCGCAGGACGTTCGTCGACGTCGAGGCCGTCGCCGTCGGCCACGACCTGAGCCGGGGAACGGCCGCGTTCCGCCGGGCGGCCAGAATGGAACCCGTTCTGACGGAGCGTTCGGAGCGGGTCACGGACGGCGACGCGGAGGAGTCGCCGAAACAGCTCGAACAGGCGGGCGCAATGGCGGCAGTGTCCTGAAAAGGCTGATCGGCGACAAACGCGCCGGCCATCCCGCGATAACGATTCCGATTCGGAATGGTTGTGCAAGGGCAGTACGGGGGACTGCTCTTCGCCCGTTCTTTAGGATTCCCAGTGCTCACGGGTCACTTGGGTCTGCTGGCGAGGCATTCCCCACACGCGCACCATGCGCGAGGGCCTCGCCCGGAGGGGAATTCTGTGTTTTCTGCGTCTTCAGCGTCCGCTGCGTCGTCCGGCACGACAGGGGCGCCCCCGGGCCGCGGGATCCTCCGCCCGGTCGCCGCGCTGCTGCTCTCCGGTCTCGTCGCGGCTGCCGCACTCGTCGGCGCCGGACCGGCGGCGGCCGACGACCCGGGCCGGCACCAGGGCGGCGCGGCCGCGGTGCTCGACGGGCTCAAGACCTTCGACAGCGCCGTGCTCCGCATCGCCGGGAAGCACGGTGCGCCCGACCGCACCCAGGAACTGCCCGCCGGACTGTTCGAGATGACCGTGGACGGCGGCGGCAAGCTCAAGACCTACTGCATCGACCTCCACAACCCCACCCAGGACCAGGCGAAGTACCTGGAAGCCCCCTGGGCCGAGACATCGCTCGGCACCAACCGGAACGCGGGGAAGATCCGCTGGATCCTCCAGCACTCCTACCCCCAGGTCGACGACCTGGCCGCGCTCGCCGACGCGGCCGGCACCGGCCCGCTGACCGAGCGGACCGCCGCCGCCGGCACCCAGGTCGCCATCTGGCGCTACTCGGACAACGCCGATGTCACCGCATCGGACAAGCAGGCGGAGAAGCTCGCCGACTGGCTGCACCGCAACGCGCGCAGGGCGAAGGAACCCCGGGCCTCGCTCACCCTGGAACCGGCCGCCGTCGCCGGGCGGGCCGGTGAGCTGCTCGGCCCCGTGACCGTCCGCACCGACGCGGACCAGGTCTCGGTGTCGCCCCCGGTGGACGCGGCGGCCAGCGGCATCGCCGTCACGGACAAGAAGGGCACCCCCGTCACCCAGGCGTCGGACGGGGACCGCCTCTACTTCGCCGTGCCGAAGGACACCGCCGACGGCACGGCCTCGCTGGCCGTCCAGGCCACCACCTCCGTGCCGGTCGGCCGGGCCTTCGTCGGGACCGGCCGTACCCAGACCCAGATCCTGGCCGGCTCCAGCGAGTCCACGGTCTCCGCCCGAGCCGGCGCCACGTGGGCCGAGACCGGTGCCGCCCCCGCCGTGACCGCGCGGAAGAACTGCGCCGCGGGCGGCGTGGACGTCACGGCGGTCAACCGGGGCGACCGGCCGTTCACCTTCGAGCTGGCCGGAGCCGAGCACACCGTCGCCGCCGGGGCCACCGGCACGGTGACGGTCCCCGTCGCCGAGGACCAGGCGTACGACTTCACCATCACCGGGCCCGCCGGGTTCAGCAGGACCTTCACCGGGGTGCTGGACTGCGCCACCAGCGGCAGCGTCCTGGACCAGGAGGGCGAGGGCGGCGTCGGCAACGACGTCGGCACCCGGAGCGCCCAGCAGTCCGTCCCGGCCACGACCGGCTCCGTCACGTCGGGGCTGGAGGGCGACCTCGCCGCGACGGGCGGCTCCAGCGCCACTCCGATGATCGCGGCGGTCGCCATCGGGCTGCTCGTCGTGGGCGGCGGCGCGGTCTTCCTCCTCCGCCGGAAGCAGTCCGGCGCCGACGGTGAGTGAGAGCCCGGACGCATGAAGTGACCCCGTCGCTGTGTCGATCCCCGGACGGGTTTCCGTCCGGGGACGGCTGTCAGGCAAGATGGGGTGTATCTGCCCACACCTCTATTGCTGCCGGACGGTTTCTCTTGGCTGAGTTCATCTACACCATGCGCAAGACGCGCAAGGCGCACGGCGACAAGGTGATCCTTGATGACGTCACCTTGAACTTCCTGCCCGGTGCGAAGATCGGTGTCGTGGGGCCCAACGGCGCCGGTAAGTCCACGGTGCTGAAGATCATGGCGGGCCTGGAGCAGCCGTCCAACGGTGACGCGTTCCTGTCGCCGGGGTACAGCGTCGGCATCCTCATGCAGGAGCCGAAGCTGGACGAGGAGAAGACCGTCCTGGAGAACGTCCAGGACGGCGCCGCCGAGATCATGGGCAAGCTCAAGCGCTTCAACGAGGTCGCCGAGCTCATGGCGACCGACTACTCCGACGCGCTGATGGAGGAGATGGGCAAGCTCCAGGAGGACCTGGACCACGCGAACGCGTGGGACCTGGACGCCCAGCTGGAGCAGGCCATGGACGCCCTGGGCTGCCCGCCCGGCGACTGGCCGGTCACCAACCTCTCCGGTGGCGAGAAGCGCCGCGTGGCGCTCTGCAAGCTGCTCATCGAGGCCCCGGACCTGCTCCTCCTCGACGAGCCCACCAACCACCTGGACGCCGAGTCGGTGAACTGGCTGGAGCAGCACCTCTCGAAGTACGCGGGCTGCGTCATCGCCGTCACCCACGACCGGTACTTCCTGAACAACGTCGCCGAGTGGATCCTCGAGCTCGACCGCGGCCGCGCCATCGCCTACGAGGGCAACTACTCCACGTACCTGGAGAAGAAGCAGACCCGCCTCAAGGTCGAGGGCCGCAAGGACGAGAAGCGCCAGAAGCGGCTCAAGGAAGAGCTGGAGTGGGTGCGGTCCAACGCCAAGGGGCGTCAGACCAAGTCCAAGGCCCGTCTCGCCCGGTACGAGGAGATGGCTGCCGAGGCCGACAAGATGCGGAAGCTGGACTTCGAGGAGATCCAGATTCCGCCGGGCCCGCGGCTCGGATCCATCGTCGTCGAGGTCGAGAACCTCTCGAAGGCCTTCGGCGACAAGGTCCTCATCGACGACCTGTCCTTCACGCTGCCCCGTAACGGCATCGTCGGCATCATCGGTCCGAACGGCGCGGGCAAGACCACGCTGTTCAAGATGATCCAGGGCCTGGAGACGCCGGACAGCGGCGCCATCAAGGTCGGCGACACGGTCAAGATCTCCTACGTCGACCAGTCCCGCGCCAACATCGACCCGAAGAAGACCCTCTGGGCCGTCGTCTCGGACGAGCTGGACTACATCAACGTCGGCCAGGTCGAGATGCCGTCCCGCGCCTACGTCTCCGCGTTCGGCTTCAAGGGCCCGGACCAGCAGAAGCCGGCCGGCGTCCTGTCCGGTGGTGAGCGCAACCGCCTCAACCTGGCCCTGACGCTCAAGGAGGGCGGCAACCTGCTGCTCCTCGACGAGCCCACCAACGACCTCGACGTGGAGACCCTGTCCTCGCTCGAGAACGCGCTGCTGGAGTTCCCGGGCGCGGCGGTGGTCATCTCCCACGACCGTTGGTTCCTGGACCGCGTCGCCACGCACATCCTCGCCTACGAGGGTGACTCCAAGTGGTACTGGTTCGAGGGCAACTTCGAGTCGTACGAGAAGAACAAGGTCGAGCGTCTCGGTGCGGACGCGGCCCGCCCGCACCGTGCCACCTACAAGAAGCTCACGCGAGGCTGATCGTCTTGGCTCGCCACATGTACAGCTGCCCCCTGCGCTGGTCGGACATGGACGCCTTCGGCCACGTCAACAACGTGGTCTTCCTCCGCTACCTGGAGGAGGCGCGCATCGACTTCATGTTCCGGCTGGCGCCCGGGGACGGTTCGCCGTCGTTCTCGGGCGGGTCCGTCGTGGCCCGGCACGAGATCGACTACGTACGGCCGCTGGTCCACCGGCACGAGCCGGTGACCGTGGAGTCCTGGGTCACGAAGATAGGCGCCGCGTCCCTGACGATCGCCTATGAGATCAAGGACGCCGACCAGGTGTACGTACGCGCCTCGACCGTCGTCGTGCCGTACGACCTGGCGGCGGAGCGGCCCCGGCGGATCTCCGCCGAGGAGAAGCTCTTCCTCCAGCAGTACCTGGCAGAGGAGCCCGCCGCGGCATGACCGTGCCCGTGCAGTCGCTGCTGTTCGCCGACGCGAGGGAGGCGGCGGATCTCGCCGCCTTCCTCGGCCGGCTGCTCCACTACGATCGGGCCGCCGCGGTCCGGCTGCAGGCGGGCGGCGGCGACGCACTGGCCGTGTTCGGCCGGCCCCCCTCCTTCGAGGTCCTCGCCATCCGCACCGCCCGTCTGGACCGCCCCGAGACGCTCGACGTCACGGTGTCGGCCGGCGAGCTGCTGGAGTCCCTGGACATCCCCGGGGACGGCCCCGGAGGCCGGGGCGGTGCCCTGCCCGCCCCCGTCACCGGGCCGCCCTGGACCGGTGTCCTGCCGCCCCGCGGGCCCTGGCAGGAGCAGGCGGGTCTGCCCCGGCCCGACGCTCTGCGCGCCGCTCTCGACGCGGCCGTCGCCGAGTTCCGTACGCGGGACGAGGCGCTGCCCGACGAGCTGCGCACCCGCGCCGAACGCGACCGGATCGGCCGCGAGATCTGGACCCGGCCGGTCGGCACCACGGATCTGCCCCTGCGCGCCGTGCACGCCGCCCAGTCCCTCGGCTTCCTGCGCCCCGCCCCGGACTTCCCCGTCTCGCTGCTCTCCGCGGGCGGCTGGCAGCGGCTGCGGACGCCCTTCGGCTCGATCGCGCTGCGCCGCGACCCGGCCGGCGGGCTCGGTGGGCTCGGTCTGTCGGTCGAGCCCGGCTGAACCGCTACTTCTCCCGCGCGTCCGGCTGCTCCGGCGCGTTCTCGGGGGCGCTCTCCGGCGTCCCGTGCGCGTCCGGCCAGACGCCGATGTGGTCCTGCTCCAGCTCCAGCAGCACCCGGTGTTCCATGCCCAGCGCCTGCGTGTAGTCCGCGGGCAACTGGAGCCGTCCCGCCCGGTCGAGCATCGCGTACTCCCGGGCCACCTGCGACTCCTGGCCCGTCGCCGCGTCCACCTCCGTGCGGCGCAGCACCTCGGAGGACGTACGGCCGTCGCGGATGGCGACCGTACGCCGCACCTCGTTCGCGACCGCCTGGTCATGGGTGACGATCACGATCGAGGTGCCCAACTCCTCGTTGGCCCGCCGGAACGCGGCGAAGACCTGCTCCCCGGTCGCCGAGTCCAGCTCACCGGTCGGCTCGTCCGCGAGCAGTACGGACGGGGAGTTGGCGAGCGCCACCGCGATGGCCACCCGCTGCTGCTGCCCGCCGGACAACTGCTGGGGCCGCCGGTCGCGGCAGTCCGCGATGTCGAGCATGGCGAGCAACGACTCGGCGCGGGCGGCCCGTTCGCGCTTGCTGCCGCCGCCGCGCAACTGCATGGGCAGGGTGATGTTCTGGATCGCGGTGAGATACGGGAGCAGATTGCGGGCGGTCTGCTGCCAGACGAACCCGACCACGTCCCGGCGGTAGCGCAGCCGTTCCTTCGGGCCCATCGACAGCAGATCGCAGCCCGCGACCTTCGCCGAGCCCGCCGTCGGCACGTCCAGGCCCGCCAGGATGTTCATCAGCGTCGACTTGCCGCTGCCCGACGCCCCCACCAGGGCCATCAACTCGCCCTCGGTGACCAGCAGATCGAGGCCCTGGAGGGCCTGCACCTCCACCCCGTCCGTGGTGAAGATCCGCACCACCCGGTCGCAGGCGATCAGCGCGTCGTGCCCGTAGGAAGGGCGGTCCCGGTGGGCCGCGGCCCGCTGTTCCAGCTCCGCCAGCGTCGTCTCGGCGGCCCCTGCGGTACCGGTGGTCTCGGTGGACGAGGTCATCGGGAGTCTCCTGCCCTGAGTTCGGTGATCGATCCGCGGCGGCTCGCCCACCACGCCTGCACGCCCGCGACCGCCGCGGCGAGTGCCACGACCCCGGCGGCCGGCAGCCCCAGCGACCAGAGGTCGGTGCGCAGCGCGACGGGGCCCGTGTCCGATCCCTCGACGCCCGCGAGCGCCAGCGGGACCAGATCGACGCCGGGGGAGAGCAGGGCGATGGTCGCCCAGCCGGTGAACAGCCCGCCGCCCGCCGCCAGCAGCGCCTGCGGCGTCGCCTCGAAGGCCAGCAGCCGCCTGCCCTGCGCGGTGGTGAGCCCCATCGTGCGCAGCCGTGCCAGCAGCGTCTTGCGCTCCGGCGCGGTCTGGAGCAGCGACAGCAGGACGGCCAGCAGCGCGTATCCGGCGCCCGCCGCGACGGCCGCGAGGTAGATCCGCTCGGCCCCCGCCTGCATCGGGGTGTTCACATACCGTGCGCGCTCCTCGGAACGCAGCTGTACGACGAACTTCTTGCCGTTCTCGTCGGCCGCCGCGCGTATCTTCCCGGGGTCCGGTGCACCGGCGAGGAGCAGCGTGGTGGGCGCCTTCTGCTCCAGCGAAGCGGCGTTCACGATCAGGAAGTTGGTGGGGGAGACCGCGGCGGCGCGCGCGGTGGTCCCCACGACCTGGACCTGGAAGTCCCCGGACAGCGTCCTGATCGCGTGCGGTTCCTTGCCCAGCCGGGCCGCCACCGCCGGGGAGGCGATGGCCGGCAGGATCCGCTCGGGCCCGGCCTTCGCGCCCTCGGGCAGCGGGGCCGAGGAGCCGGTGGCCTTCAGCCGGGCGGCCGGGAAGGCCGGCAGACCGTGGGTACGGGCCAGCCGGGCGTACGAGGCGGGCTCGACGCCCACCAGGGTCGCGGCGTCCGCGCCCTCCGCGTTGCCACCGCCCGCACCCGCACCCGTATCCGTATCCGTACCGGCGTCGTCCGGGCCGGGGTCTCGGGCACCGCCGTCACCGGCCACGGCCTCCGGCAACGCCACGCCGTACTCGACCCGTACCGGCGCCGCGTCCCGTACGCCGTCCAGGTCGCCCGCCGCGCGGACCAGCTTGTCGGGCAGCGTCGCCCGCTCGCTCATGCCGCTGATCCGGGCATCCGCACCGACGGTCGCCAGCGCCGCGTCGTCCCGTGCGTCCCCGATGCCGGCGATCACCGAGCCGCCGAACGCCGCCGTGGCCAGCGCCAGCAGCAGGGCCAGCAGCGGCAGCGCCCCGCCGGCCGAGGAACGGCCGGCGCGCGCCAGCGAGAGGAAGCCGATCGCCCCGCGCAGCCGGGCCATGGGCCGCGCGGCGAGCCGCAGCGGCAGCGGGTAGAGCCGGACCAGGACCAGCGCCGCGATCAGCGCGACCAGCACGGGCGCGGCGCTGACCAGCAGGTCGGTGCCGCCCCCGGCCGACGTACCGCGACGGCGCAGCGCCGTCACCGCGCCGACCGCCAGCACGAGCAGGGTCAGTTCGGCGACGGTCCGCCGCCGCGAGGGCCGGGCGCTCACCATGTCCTCGCGCGCACCGTGCAGCGTGGGCCGGATGTGCTGGAGCGTCGTCCGTACGGGAAGGGCGAGGCACACCAGGAGGCCGACGCCGGCCGCGGCCAGCGCTCCCGGCCACCACCGGCCCTCGCCCACGAGCAGCACCGCGAGAAGCAGTCCGAGCGCGCTCGCGGGCAGCACGGTCACCGCGGTCTCCGCGAGCAGCCGGCCGCCGATGCCGCGCAGCGAGCCGCCGCGCGAGCGCATCAGCGCCAGTTCGGCGCGGCGGCGGGCAGCGATCAGGGCGCTGGTCATCAGCAGGACGACGGCGGCCACGGAGCCGATACCGAGGGCGGCGACCGCGATCACGGGACTGATCGCGTCGCGCATCCGCGCGTTGGACTCCACGATGTGGCCGAGGCCGGTGGAGACCATCGCGGTGTCCCCGGCGATCCCCCGTACCTTCAGCAGCCCCGGGCCGCTCTCCAGGGAGTTGATGACGGACGTCAGCCGGGCGCCGTCGGGGCCGGTCAGCCGGGTGGGGTCGGGCGGTATCCGCCAGAAGAGGGCAGGCTCGGCGGCCGTGCTCAGCAGCACCGGACCGGCATCCTCGGCCAGCAGGACGGTGCCGGTCCAGAAGTGCACCGGCAAGGGGTCGGTGGGGTCCGGGACCAGCGACGGGGTGCGCAGCAGCGGATCGGTGGACCAGTAGCTGCCCTGCGGGTCACGCGGAGCCACGATGCCGGTGATCGTCACCGTGATGGGTTCCTGGGCCGCGGTGAGCAGGGTGATGGTCGCGCCGACCTTCACCTTCAGCTCGGCCGCCGTCTCCTCGGTGACCGCGCCCTGCACCGCACGGGAGTCCGCCGTCACCCCGCCAGGAGCCGCCGGCCAGGCGCCCGAGGCCAGCGTGGCGTGGTCCTTCAGCCCCGACTGCGCCACATACGTGAGCCGCGGAGGCACCGCCTCGGGTCTCGCCAGCCAGGGCTCGGTCGCGACGGCCGGCTTCGTGGTGCGCACGCCGAACGCGACCGACGAGGCGTCGGCGTGCAGCGGTGCGGGCAGGGCCTTCAGGAGCGCCGTGCCGACCCGCGTCAGCTCGGGGCTCCGCGCCTCGGCCTCCCGCTGGTCCTGCGGCAGTTCGAGACCGGGCTGCGGGCGGGCGATCTCCACGGTGCTGCGGCCCGCGTCCGCCGTCAGGATGTCGTGGCGCAGCCCCTTCGTCTCGTACGCGTCCACGGCCCGCGGGAACGCCGCGGCGAGGAACGCCGTCACCAGCACCAGCACCGCGAGGGCCGCCGCCGCACCGGGCGCGGTACGCAGCCGGGTACGGATCCACGGGGCGGAGGCCGCCCGATTGTTGTGACGCATATCAGTGGTCCCCCTGGTGGCGCAGCGTGACCGCCGGGTCCCCGCGGCGGAGCGCCATCGTCGCGACGATCATGAGCGGCAGGGCGGCGACCCCGGCCAGCAGCGCCGCGACCTGCCCGGCGGGCAGCTCGACCAGCACCGGCGGAACCGGCCGCTCCGCCTGCCCGGTCAGCACGATCAGCGGGACGACGGCCCGGGTCAGCACGGTGCCGATGCCGAGCCCGATCAGCAGGGCGAGAGCGATCAGCACCCCCTGTTCGGCGGCGATCATGCGGGCCAGCTGGCGGCGCGGAGCGCCGAGCGCCCGCAACACGCCGAGCTCGGCCGACCGTTCGCGCCGGGACCCCGAGGCGCTGACCGCGAAACCGACCGCCGCCAGCGCGGCGGCGACCACCGCGACGGCCCGCAGCGCCGACTGCGGTCCGGCCCCCAGCGGGTCGTCCACCAGCTGCTGGGCGGCCTCCGCGCGGACCAGCACCTGGGCCGGGTCGGTGTCCGGCAGGGCGCGCAGGGCGGCGGCCGCGTTCGCCGCGTCGCCCGGGGCGGTGCCCAGCCACCATTCGGTGGCCTCGATCGTGGCGGTCGGCCGGTGGGCCAGGACCTCGGTGACGGCCCTGAGATCCAGCAGCAGCGCGCCGCCGCTCGCCGCCGTGTCCGCGGCGCCGGACAGTCCGGGGGTCCCGGTGGTGGGCAGCCGGCGCACCGACTCGGCCAGGGTCACCCGGATGGTGTTCCCGGCCAGGGTGAGGTCGATCTCGTCGCCCAGCTTCGCGTTCGTGCTCTTCAGATAGGCGTCCGTGGCGACCGCCTTGACCGTCGTGGGCTTCGGCCGGGCGGCGGTGATCCGCAGGAGGCCGTTGGTCTGCTCCCAGGTGTCCTCGCTGTTCACCCCGGTGTTGTACGTGAAGTCCGGCAGGGCCGACGTTCCGTTGCGGACCGGCGGTTTGCCCGGCCGGTCCTCACCGAACTCGGTGAGCGTCATGGACGCGTCCCAGCGCACCGATCCCGTCGCCCGCACGGGGAGTTCGGAGCCGGAGCCGGTGACCACCCGTACGTCGCTCACCGAGACCCGGCGCTGCTGCGCGTAGTTGTACGGCGCTTCGCCGTCCACCTCGATGCCGGTCACGGCCAGACCACCCGCCGCCGACACCGGCACGGACACCGCGACCGGGCGGCCGTCCAGGGGCACGGGACCGGCCAGGGCCCGGTAGGGGAGTCCGTAGCGGTCCTCCAGGAGCACGGTGACCACCGGTGGCGCCGTCTCCGTGTCCGGGACGGCCCCGGAGCCCTTCGACGGCACCGTGGCGATCCGCACGTCCAACTTCAGCCGGGTGCTGTCCTTCGGGAGGACCAGCCCGGGGCGCGGGGCCCGCTCCGGGGCGATGGCCTCGAACATCCGGCGCGGGCTCTCGTCGGTGAGGTCGGAGCGCATCAGCATCCGCTCGTCCGCGTGGGCCGTGTCCAGAGCGAGGACCTCGGCCATGCGTCCGCCGGAGACCTCCACGTCCGCCCGGTAGGCGGGGGCCGCCTGCCGCACCCCCTCCAGGGTGCTGTAGGCGCCGGCCGTCGCCGCACCGCTCCCGTGCCCGCCCACGAGCCGGACCGAGGCGCCGGAGCCGAAGTCGGCCTGGTCGGACTGCGAGCGGTTCCAGGAGGCGCTCTGCCCGATCGCCAGCATGCCCATCGCGACCGACAGGACCAGCAGCAGCACCGGCCCCGCGCCGCGCAACGGGCGGCGGCTGAACTGCCAGCCCGCCAGGGCCGCGGGCAGCCCCCGGCCCTTGGCCGCACGCCGTTCGGCGAGCTTCGCGGCGGGCGGCAGCAGGCGCAGCGTGAGGACCGTTCCGGCGAGCAGCGCCAGCGCGGGGGCCGTGACCAACAGGGGGTCGACCCCGAGCTTGCCCGCCTGGTCGCCGCTGAGCGCCCCGCTGCCGGACTGCCGGTCCAGCTGCCAGTACGCCACCGCCGCGATCAGGAGCAGCCCGAGGTCCGCGCCCGCCCGCACCGGGCCGGGCAGCGACGCGGCCCGGGACCCGCGCCCGCTCGCCCCGGCCGTCAGCGACGGGGCCACCACCGCCAGGGCGCAGGCCAGCGCGACGGCCGCCGAGACCAGCCACACGGTGCCGGTCGAGGCCTGTCCGACCTCCAGCCCGATCCGGGACAGGGCGCTGCGCTCGGCCAGCAGCCCGGTCAGCGGCCCCGCGAGCAGCGGGGCGATCACCGCGGCGGGCACCGCGAGCAACAGCGCCTCGATCGCGGCGAACGAGGTGATCCGGCCCCGGGAACCGCCCCGGGCCCGCAGCAGTTCGCGCTCGCCGTCCCGCTCGCTGTTCAGCAGCCGGGCCACGAGCAGCAGGGCGTACGCGGCGAGCAGCACCAGCTGCACCGCGACGATCATCAGCGTGGAACGGGAGACCAGCAGCGCCCGGTCGAGCTGGTCGAGCACGGTGGGCAGCGACGTCCGCGCGGTGACGCCGGACGCGAACACCGGTGCGGCCGTCAGGGCCTTCGGGGCCTTCGCCGACGCGTCGCGCAGCCCCTCCATGGAGCCGGTGGTCAGCGTGGCGAAGTCGGCGGCCGCCAGCCAGGACGTCTCCCCCTTGCCGAGCGCACCGGAGGCGAGGACCGAGGGGTCGGTGAGCAGGGGACCGTACGTCGTGAAGGCGAGCTTGCGCACCCCGCGCCCGCCGAGCGGGTCCAGCTGCCAGTACGGGTCCGAGCGGTCGGCGGCCTCGAAGACGCCGACGACCAGGACCTGCTGCTTCTTGTCGCGCAGCCGGTCGGTGACGGTGAGCCGGGCGCCCGGTTTCAGCTTCAGCGCCTCGGCGACGACGACGGGCAGCGCGACCTGGACGGGTCCGGCGCCGTCGGGGGCCGCGGGCGCCTTGCCGTGGGTGATCCGCACCCGGTCCGGGTCGAGGGCGGCGAAGTGGGTGAGGTCCGGATCGCCGCGCCGGGCGGCCGGGTCCTGGAGGCTCCGCGGCAGCGCGTACGACCCCGAGCTCTCCAGCTTCCCCACCGTCACGGGCAGCCCGTCGAAGGCGTCGCGGGCGGCGTCGCGGACGGCCTCGTCGGCCTCCGCGCGCTGTTCGTGGCCGACCGAGGAGGAGACGACGAGGGCGGCGGAGGCGGCCGACCCGTGGGTGAGTGTGTGGCGCAGGGCCGCGTCGCCCACGGAACCGGAGAACGCGGTGAGCGCGGCCAGGACGGATGTGGTCAGCAGGACGGCGAGGACGGCAGCGGAGAGCAGAAGGCGATGAGCCCTCACTCGCAGAAGGACGAAACCCGTCACCTGATCCCCCAGCCCCGGAAACACCGCATGCGCACGCCCCCCGACGTACCGGCGATGCTTTCAGAGCCACAGGGTTCTGGTAACCGCTTGCAGCTCCACCTTGATGCGATCGTGATCGTTATGCGGAGGCGGAGCGTCGGATTCCGGAGTTATCCGGTCACGGATCGCTCACTTGTCACTCACAGGTGACCATCGGTGCCCGGACGTGATCAGTGCCCGGACGTGATCAGTCCGCGGTGTTGACCATCGAGGCGGCGGCGTACGTCAGGTAGTCCCACAACTGCCGCTCGTGCTCGGGCGCGAGCCCCAGCTCGTCCAGCGCGACCCGCATATGGGAGAGCCAGGCGTCATGGGCCGCCCGGTCCACCCGGAACGGCGCGTGCCGCATCCGCAGCCGCGGATGGCCGCGGTGGTCGCTGTAGGTGCGCGGACCGCCCCAGTACTGCATCAGGAACAGCGCGAACCGCTCCTCGGCCGGGCCCAGGTCCTCCTCCGGATACATCGGCCGCAGCAGCTCGTCGCCCGCCACGCCCTCGTAGAAGCGGTGGACCAGGCGTCGGAAGGTCGCCTCGCCGCCGACCTGCTCGTAGAAGGTCTGCTCCTGAAGCGTGTCGCGCGGAATCTCAGTCACCCGTCCATGGTCGCAGACGCACCGGCCGAGGACAGGGGTCCTAGGACCAAGGACGGGGGCCCGGGCCGATCGCCTCCGGCCCGCCGCTCGCCCGCGCGGCCCCGGCGCAGGACAGTGGAGACATGGGTGCACACCGGCAAGGCTCCTCCCCGCCCGCCCCCGACGCCGAGGCCGACGCGGCGCGGGATGCCCTCGTGCGGGAGATCGCCGCGCGGGGCACGTTCACCGACCCCGCCTGGCGCACGGCCTTCGCCGAGGTGCCCCGCCATCTGTTCGTGCCGTTCTACTACGTGCACGGAATCCGGGGCTACGAGCGACTCTGGGGCGAGGACCCCGACCCGGAGCGGCGCGCGCGCTGGCTGCGCGGCGTGTACACGGACGGGCCGTTGGCCACCCGCCTCAAGGACGGCGAACTCGTCTCGTCCTCCAGCCAGCCGTCCCTGATGGCCCTGATGCTCGACGCCCTCGACGTACGGGACGGGGACACGGTCCTGGAGATCGGCACCGGCCCCGGCTACAACGCGGCGCTGCTCGCCCACCGGCTCGGCGACTCCGCCGTGACCAGCGTCGATCTGGACCCGGAGATCACGGAGTCGGCCCGCGCCCACCTCGCCGCGGCCGGCTACCGCCCGACGGTGATCACCGGCGACGGGGCCCGGGGCTGCCCGCAGCGAGCCCCGTACGACCGGATCATCGCGACCTGCACCCTGCCGTCCGTACCGGGGGCCTGGCCGGAACAGTGCCGTCCGGGGGCGCGGATCCTCGCGCCCCTCGCCACCGGCCTGGTCTCGCTCCAGGTCCGTGCGACGGCGCACGGACCGCGCGCCGAGGGGCACTTCCTGCACACCCCCGCGTACTTCGTGCCCCTGCGCGGGGCGCTCCCGGGGCCCGGCGGCCTTCCGCACCTCGGCGGGCTGCCGCGCCGGGTGGCGGGGGACGATCTCTTCCGCTTTCTGCTGACCCTGACCGCGGGCACTCTCGATCCGCACGAGGCCCTCTCCCTCTGGGAGCGCGAGGAGCGCCCGCAGCGGGAGAGGTACGGCATCACGGTGGGCCAGGGCCGGCAGTGGGCCTGGCTCGACGACCCGCAGGGCCCGTACACCTGGCCACTCGCCGCCGGGTGAGTCGACGTGCCCGACGGCGTGGGCTCAGTCCCGGCGGACCGTGATCGTCGTCCACGCCCCGACGTGCACCTGGTCACCGTCCTGGAGCGGTACGGGGACATAGGGCTGGATCGGGTCCTCTGCGCCGTTCAGCGTGGTGCCGTTGGTGGAGTTCTGGTCGACGACCGCCCAGCCGCCGTCGGGCTGCTGCACCAGCACCGCGTGCTGGTGCGAGACGCCCGGGTCCTCCGGGGGCACCGACAGATCGACGTCGGGGGACTCGCCGGTGCTGTGCCGGCGGCGCCCGATGGTGATCTGGCTGCCGGTGAGCGGAAGCCGCTGCTCCGGGGAGTACGCGGGCAGGTTCAGCCCGGTCGCCTCGGGGCCGCTGCGCTGCATCATCGCGAGGAAGTACGCGCGGTCCGGGGCGATCACGGCGGTCCAGGAGGCGGACTGCTGGGGCCGGCCCTGGCCGGGAACCCCGCCGTGCTGCTGCTGACCCTGGTCGTACCCCTGGTCCTGGCTCTGGCCCTGGCCTTGCTGGGGGCCGTGACCTTGCTGGTTCTGCTGGCCCTGCTGGTCGTACCCCTGACCCTGCTGGCCCTGGCCCTGCTGGTCGTATCCCTGGCCCTGCGGCGGGCCCGGTCGCCGGAACTGCTGGGGCGGCGGCTGCTGCTGCGGCTGCTGGGCCTGTGAAGGCGGCGGCAGCATCCAGTCGTCGTCGCCGGCGGGCCCCGACGACTGCGGCGGCGCGGGCGGCGCCGACTGCTGCTGTTGCTGCGGCGCGAAGGGAGAGGCCTGCTGGGGCTCGAACGGCGACGGGCCGGACTGCTGCTGGAACGCGGGCGGCGGCGGGGGCCCCTGCTGGAACGACTGCGGAGGCCCACCCTGGCCGCCGTTCCCGCTCTGGCCACCGTTCCCGTGCGGACCGTTCTGCTCGGGGGCGAGCGGCTCGGCGGGGCGGTTCATCTGCGAGGGGCGCGAGCCCTGGTAGTCGAACGGGTCGCGCGCCTGGGGCGCACCGGGCGGACCGCCCTGCGCACCGGGACCAGGCTGTCCGCCGGGACCACCGGGGCCACTGGGGCCACCGGGGCTACCGGGACCGCCCTGTCCGCCAGGGCTCTGCGCCTGGAATCCGGGCGGCAGATTGAGGCCGGGCGGCGGGCCGCCGGGCGTGCCGTGCTGCGGGGCCAGCGGGGTGTACGAGGTCGCCGTGTTGGTGAGGAAGTTCCAGCGGCACTCCTCGCAGTACGGCGCCATCGCCTCACGCGGCGTACGGCACTGCGGGCAGAGCTCCGCCTGCATGGTGGGCCCGCCACTGTCGGAACCCTGCTGCGGGTAGCCGTAACCGGGCGCGGGCGGCGGAGGAGGCGGCGGGGGCACGGCACCCGCGGGCGCACCGCCGGTGGCCATGCGGTGTCCGCAGACCTCGCACCAGTCCTCGGAACCCGACTGGTGTCCGTTCGGGCAGGTCGGCATGTCGGCGCTTCCCCCTCTCCTCTTCCGGCCGCGGAGGCCGCATGCTGTCGATCGCGGCGCCATGTCCGCGAGGTGATCGAGTGGCGATCGTGTGGTGCTACTTCTTGACGCGAACGGTCTTGGTGGAGCGCGTTTCGAGGGTCATCTCGTCCGCTTCCGCGACCTTCGCCTTCAGTCGCACAGTACCTGTCGCGGCATCGACGACGTCGACCACCTTCGAAAGCAGTTTCGCAGTGTCCTGGTTCCCGGACGCCGACGCCAGCTGCACCGCACGGCCCAGCTTCGCCGTCGCGCCGTCGAAGTCGCCCGACTTGCGTGCGTCCAGGCCCTCCTGGATGACGTGTGCCAGTTCCGCCTGACCGGTGTAGTGCGCGACCTGCGGATTGATCGAGGTCGACGCCACCATGTCGTCCGTCCACACGGCCCGCACGAGCCCCTGCGACAGGGTCTGCGGGCTGCCCGCGCCCGAGGGGTCGGGCAGGATCAGCGAGACCCGGGCGGCCAGCATCTCCTGGCCGATCCCGGCCTCCGGGACCAGCACGCACACGTGGTAGTCGCGGGACTCGTCGCCCCAGGAACCGGTCGGGTAGTCCCCGGCCCGGGGGTTCGCCTCCGTGCGCCGTCCGGTCAGGTCCGCGACCGTCGGCGCGACCTGCTTCACGAAGCGGATCTCCACTCCCACCGGGGTCCAGAGCCGCAGCGCCACGTCCGCGACCTCCTTGCCCATGGCGTTCTCCATCATCCGCGTGAAGTCCGCGGCCAGGCCCGCCGGGTCGGCGACGATGTCGGCCGTGCCGAGGAGGGCGGCGGCGATGCCGGTGACCTCCTTCACCTCCCAGTCGGTGCCCACCCCGCGGGCGTCGCAGGTGAACCGGCCGGCGCAGGCGTCCAGGGCCGCCCGCAGATCCTCGGGCGCCTCGTGCTCGTTACGCCCGTCGGTCAGCAGGATGCCGTGCCGGATGGACACGTCGGCCGCGCCCAGCAGCCGGTCGGCCAGCCGCAGCCAGGTGCCGATGGCGGTGCCCCCGCCCGCGCTCAGCTTCCGCAGCGCGTCCTTGGCCCGGTCCTTCGTCTGCGCGTCGGCGACCGCGAGCCGCCCGTTGCCCGGATAGACGTCCTTGGCCACATGCGTCCCGGCGACCACCGCGAATCGGGTGCCCTCGCGCAAGGTGTCGATGGCCGCCGCCGTCGCGTCCCGCGCGTTGCGCATCTTCGTCGGCGGGTAGTCCATCGAGCCGGAACAGTCGACCATCAGCACCACGGCCGCGTCGGCCGACTGCCCCGGCCCGTACCCGGGCGTCGGCGCCGCCGAGTCCGCCAGCGGTATCCCGCCGGTGGTGCCGCCGCCGGTCGAGGTGACGGTGACGATCGCGTTGACCTCACGGCCGCCCTCGGGCAGGAACTCGTTCTGGTACACCTCGACGGAGAACTGCGGCACGTTCGACTTGGAGAAGTTGGCCATCTGGTCGGCTCCTTGAGGGTTAAACGGTTTCGCAGGCCGATCCTGCCCCTTGCGGCCGTACGGCGAACGGCAGAAGCGCCACTGTTACGTTGTCGTGGCCCCCGCCGTCGAGTGCGTGTCCGACGAGCACCTGGGCCCCGTGCAGCGGACGTTCCTGGGCGTCGGCCGGGACGGCGGCGGCCATCTCCTCGACGGATTCCGCGTAGTTCCACAGGCCGTCCGTGCACACGACCACCAGACCCGGCCGGTCCGGCTTGAACGCGGCGGTGTGCGGCTCCAGTTCGTACGCGTCGGCGCCGAGCCACCCGGTGATGGCGTGGGCGCGCTCGTCCGCGTACGCCTCCGCCTCGTTCATCAGGCCGGCCGCCACCATCTGCGCGGCCCAGGAGTCGTCCTCGGTGAGCCGGGCGGTCGGCTGGGTCCGGTCCTCGGGCACCCAGTAGACCCGGCTGTCGCCGACCCAGCCGACGACCAGCAGGCCGCCCGCCATGATCGCGCCGACCAGGGTGCACGCCGGGGCGTTCTGATGGCGGTGCGCGTCGTGCTCCATCGCCCCGGCCGGTTCCTGCGCCAGGGCGTTGACCGCCTCGGACGCGGCGACGATCGCCTCGTGCATCGCCGTCTGCGGATGCGTACCGCGCGGCAGGGACTCCAGCAGCGCCTCGTTGGCGGCGCTCGCGGCCGCCGCCGACGCCTCGTCGGGCCGGCTCGCCGATGAGACGCCGTCGCAGACGATCGCGACGACGGCGGGCGAACCGTCGGGCAGCGCGGTCGAGGACACCGCGAAGGAGTCCTCGTTGCGGTGGTGGCGCAGGCCCCGGTCGCTGACGGCGGCCACCGCGTCCAGCTCCTGCTCCATGTGGTCGCGCTCACGGGGCTGGGCGTGCCCGCAGTTCTCGCAGTAGCCGTCGGGGTCCACCCGGCCGGAGCGGCAGGCCACACAGACCTTCGCCCCAGGAGCGGGAGCGGCGGCGGCCGCGGCGGTGTGCTCCGCCGTACGGGGATCGGGCGCGGCCAGCGCGAAGTCACCGGAGTCCGCCGCGCCGTCCGGAGCCGCCCGGTCGTCGTGGCGTACCGGAACGGACCCGGCCGTCGGCCCGCCCACCGGCCCCGGCCCGCCCACCGGCTCCTGACCGTGTTCCGGCTCCGCCAGCGGCCTGCCGCCCGAGTCCGTCCCCGGCAGATCCGCCGGATGGTGCACGGGCGCGGGCACATCCGAACTGTCGGTCTCCGCGGCGGCGGGCCACCGCACCGAGCCGTCCGCCGGGGCGGCCGGGGGCACGGTGATGGCCATCGTGGGCCGGTCGTCGGGGCGCGCCGGAACGGCCGAGAGGTCGTAGCCGCACACTCCGCAGAACAGGTCGCCCGCAGCCGGCGGCTCCTCGCAGCCGGGGCACCTCGACAGGGCGGGCTGCTGGTGGCTCTGTGACATCTTCACACCCACGTCCGGGGGCGGAAACGGTTGGCCCGCTCCACCAGTTCGATCCTCTCGTCGCCCCGCTGCGCGAGCCGGGCGAGCACACGGTACGAGCGTTCCAGCCCGAACCGCAGTCCCCGCTCGTTCAGTTCGGCGCCGAGCAGCTTCCGTGCGTCCGGCGAACCGGCGGCCGGTCCGCCCAGCCCCGGGACACCGGCACTACCGGAGAGTACCCAGTCCAGCGCCTTGCCCAATACCTCGGTCGACAACTGCTCGTGGCGCACCGGGTCCAGGCCGAAGGCGGCCAGTGACGCCACCTGGATCCCGGCGGCCGTCAGATCGACCAGCAGCGGCTCCCGGTGCGAGCGCTCGCGCAGCCGCGCCCGGACGGCGGCGACCCGCGCCGCCGTGTAGTGGATCGAGGCCTCCGGCACCGACTCCAGGGTGCTCACCGCCCCGGCCCGCTCCCCGGCGGCGATCTGCACCCGGGCCAGGCCGAACGCGGCGCTGACGAAGCCCGGATCGGTCGCCCACACCAGGCGGTAGTACTCGGCGGCGTTGTCCAGCTGGCCCAGCACCTCCGCGCAGATCCCGAGCGCCAGCTTGGGCGCCATCTCCCCGGGGAACGCGTCGTAGACCGCGTCGAAGGAGAGCGCCGCCGTCTCGTGGTCGCCGGTCACCAGCGAGGTGACGCCCCGATACCAGACGACCCGCCAGTCGTCCGCGTGTTCACCCTCCAGGGTGGTCAGCGCACGGGCGGCCGAATCCAGCTCCCGCATCTCCAGCCGGGCCCGCAGCTCCCGCAGCCGGGTCTCCAGAGAAGGGGCCGGCACCGTGTGCAGGGCGGTGATCAGCTCGGCGGGGGCGGAGGCCATCAGACCGGCGAGGAAACCGGCGTTCGGGTCCATCGCGTCGACCCGGGGGACCGGCAGCGCCAGCGAGGTGGCCCGGGTGTCGAACAGGGCGAGCCGGACACCCCCGGCGGTCGCGCCGAAGGGACCGTACGGGCCGGTCGCCACATACGGTCCGGCCGAGGCGCCCGGGGCCTGCTCAGCCGCCCGGGGCGCCGGAACCGGAACGTGCGCCGGGGGAGCGTACGCACCCGGGGCGCCGCCCTGCGCGGAGCCCCGGACATGGGTCGCGGGCGCCGCCAGCGGAGCGGCCCCCGCAGGACCCGACGGCTGAGCACCCGCCGGACCGGGCGGCTGGGCGCCCACCGGCAGCGCCCCGGCCACCGCGGACGCCACGGCCCCCGGCGCGCCCGGTGCCGCGGCGCCGTGGGGCTGCCAGGTGCCGCCCTGCGGCGGAACACCGGACGACGGGCGGCCGCGACCCTTGCGGCGGCCGAGCAGCCGGCCCCGCGCGGAGCCGGTGTCCCGGCCGCCGAGCCGCGAGACGTCGTCCGTCTGCCGGTCGAACAACTCCGTGTCGATCACGCGCAGTTCCGCGCCGAACAGTGTCGACAGGGCCGGGCGCGGCCGGCCCGTCTGGAGCGCCACGACCTCCCGCAGCACCCCCGTCAGCTGCTCGGCCATCTCCGCCGCCGAGGCGAACCGCCGGGCCGGGTCCGGGTCGGTGGCCCGCACCAGCAGCCGGTAGAACGACTCGTAGGTGCGGAACACCTCGATGTTGTCCGGGTCCGGCAGCGAGTCCACGAAGACGTTCGTGTACCCCTGGAAGTCGAAGGTAAGGACCGCCAGCGTCCGGGCCACCGTGTACAGGTCGGAGGCGACTGAAGGACCCAGCTCCGCGACCTCGGGGGCCTGGTAGCCGACCGTGCCGTAGATCGCCGACTCGTCGTCGTCCATCCGGCGCACCGCGCCCATGTCGATCAGCTTGAGCTGGTCCTCGGTCTGGATCGCGTTGTCGACCTTGAAGTCGCAGTAGAGGAGGTTGCGGCTGTGCAGATGGCCGAGCGCCTCCAGCGCCTCGATCCCGTACGCGCAGGCCTGCTCGACCGGCAGCGGGTCGCGCTTCCCGGCCGGGGTGCGGCGCTCGTTGGCGATCTCCTTGAGCGCCTTCCCGCCGACGTACTCCATCACGATGTAGCCGTCGAGCGAACCGGTCCGCTGGTCCAGGTGCTCGACGAAGTTGTAGATCCGCACGATGTTGGAGTGCTCGATCTCGGCGAGGAAACGGCGCTCGGAGATCGCGGCGGCCATCGCGTCCTGGTCGCCGGTGTCCAGTAGGCCCTTGAGGACCACCCAGCGGTCCGACACGGCCCGGTCCACCGCGAGATACACCCAGCCGAGCCCGCCGTGCGCCAGACAGCCCACGACCTCGTACTGGCCGTGCACGATGTCGCCGGCACCGAGCTTCGGCACGAAGGAGTACGGGTGCCCGCACTTGGTGCAGAACCCCTCGGTGCGGCCCTCCCGCTCACCGCGCGAACGGCCCACCGGCGCCCCGCAGTCCGAACGGGAGCAGAACCGCTTGCGCTCGGGCACCTCCGGGTTCTCCATCACCGCCGTGCGCGGGTCGGGCCGCGGCACGTCCGGGACCTCCACCAGGCCGACGCCGAGCCGGCCCCGGGCCGAGGTCGCCGACGTCGAGCCCGAGGAACGCACCGAGACCGAACGGGAGGTGGACGAACCGGACAGCGAACGCGACAGCCGGCCCGACACCGAGCGGCGCGAGGTCGAGGATCGGGACGAGGACCGTGCGGAGGCGCGGGAGCCCGAGCGCTGCGAGGAGCTGTTCCTGCCGCTCGCCCGGCCGCCCCCGGCGATCCCGGTGGGCGGCGAGGAGACCATGCCCGTCGGCGAGACGACCGGCGCCAGACCGCAGGTGTCGCAGTACAGCTCACCGCCGCCCATGTCCTCGTAATCGCCCTCGCACGCGGGGCGCTGGCACTGCGTACTCATCGTGTCTCCCCCTGCTGTTCGCCCGTGCCCATGCCCGTGCCCGGGCCCCGCCGGTCCTGCGGTCCGTCGGGCCGGCGCGGCGTCAGCATGTCCGCGACCGCGTGCTGGTAGCGCAGGACGGCCTGCTCGGCGACCCGCAGATCGCACGGCGCACTCCACAGCATGCGGCGCGCCGCGTCGTACCGCTCGATCAGCACCGGATCCTCCGCCAGACCGTGCCGGGCGACCTTCGCCTTGTACGCGTCGAGCCGGCCGCGCAGCTCCGCGCGGACCGCCAGCGGGGCCGTGACCGACGTCAGCGACTCGCGGGCGCGCAGCAGTTCGTCCTCGGCCTCCTGCTCCAGCGACTCCAGGAGCGGCGAGAGCCGGTGCCACTGGGCGTGCCTGCGGTGGTCGGACGCGGCCGCCAGCCGCTCCTGGAGGGCGGTCGGCGGCCCGCTGACCGCCGGCACCTCGGATGCGGCGATCTTCGCCAGCACCTCGCCGCGCGCCGCCCGCGCCTCGGTGAGGGTGCGGTCGGCCCGCGAGAGCACGTCCCGCAGCCGCACCAGACGCGCCTCCGCGTCCTGCCGGACCGCGAGCACCGCCTCGATCTCCCGCCGTACGTCCTCCAGGGCGCGGGCCGCCCGGTCGTAGCGCGAGGTGTCGGGGCGGCCGCCGCCGGGCGCGGCGCTGCCGGGCCCCGGCAGCCAGAACGCCAGCGGGTCGGAGATCACCTGCACCCGCAGCGTGGTCAGCTCCTCGGTGATCTCCGCCAGATCGTCCCCGGCCGGATGCTCACCGGGCCGCACCCCCACGGAGTGCGCCAGCGAACGCGTCCGGTGCAGCTCGGCCGCGAGCAGGTCGATCCGGGCGGGCAGCGCCGACCAGACGGAGTCGGAGGCGACGACCATGTCCAGGGACCTGGCGTACAGCTCGTTCATCCGGGCGACCAGCTCCTGGAGCGAGAACTGCTCGGAGAGCCTGGCCGGGCCCGCGACCGAAGGCGGCGGCACGGCGCCCGGGTTGGCGACGGTGACCGAATCGCCGCGCAGCAGGCCGGTCAGCGCCGTGAGGTCCTCCCGGTTCGGGTGGCGGCGGCGCGCACGGATCTCCCGGGCCTCGGACAGGGCTCCCGCGTACGCGTCGAAATACCCCCACAGCAGGGTGATCGACTGCTCGGTCGTGGCCCAGCGCTCCCGGGTGACACCGGTCAGCTCGGCGCCCTCCAGGAGCCGGCGGCCGGCATGGTCCTGGAGCGCGAGGAGCGAGGTCTCGATGGCCTCGTGCTCCGCACCGAGCCGGGCCAGCGCACGGTCCGCCTCCTCCCGGTCCATGACCGGGCCGGGGGGCCTCCCCGCGAAGCTGGGGAAGGATCCCGCGACGCCCATCGATCACCTCTCCGCTCTCCCCGCCTGGCCGTTGGGCCCGGCGGGATCGGTCTGCCTCGGTCTGCCTCGGTCTGCTCCGGTCTGCTGCGACCGGTGCGTACTGCCGCGCGCCGGCGTCAGTCGCCCCGGTACTTGGGCGCGGGCGGCGCGGTGATGCCGGGCAGACCGGCCGCCAGCCACTCGCGGTACGACGTCATCCAGGCGCTGTCCGTGCCGCCCGCCCGGTAGTCCACGAGGACCTTGTTCACCCGGGCCACCAGGTCGTCCGCGCCCTTCTTCGTCGCGACGCCGTAGTACTCGGTGGTGAACGGGGTCTTCCCCTTGAGCTCCACCGCCGGGTCCTGCGCCGCCTGACCGGCCGCCAGGGCGTTGTCCGTGACCACCGCGTCGACCTCGCCGAGCTGGAGCCGCACCAGGCAGTCCAGCTGGTTGGGCACGGTCAGCAGGTCCGGGTCGCGCTCGGTGCCGTCGAAGTCGTCCTTGTAGAGCGCCCCGAAGGACTTCTTCTCCAGCGCCTCGTACGCCGTGGAGCCCTCGGCCGAGCAGACCCGCTTGCCCTTCAACGAGGAGTCGTAGCCGGTGATCGGCGACTCCTTCGGGGCCAGCACCTGCTGTCCGGCCTGGAAGTAGGCGGTGGAGAAGGAGACCTGCTCCAGACGCTTGCAGTTGATCGTCATCGTCCGTACGACGACGTCGACCCGGTCGTTCTCCAGGGCGGCGATGCGCTGGTTGGTGGGGATCGCGCGGAAGATCACCGCGTCCGGGTCGCCCAGGATGTCCTTGGCGATGGCCCGCACCAGGTCGATGTCGAACCCTTCGAGCTCACGGCTCTCCGGATTGCGGTAGCCCCAGCGGAAGCTGTTCTGGTCGACGCCCGCGATCAGCTTGCCGCGCTGCTTGATCGCGTCGATGTTCGGCCCGTCGTCGCCCGACGCGGGCAGGCTCGCCTCCGGCTCGGTGCACTCCTCGGCCCGCGTCTGGACCGCCGTGACCGCGCCGCCGCCGCCCGAGGTGTCCGGGGCGCCCGCCCCGCCGCTGTGGTGGGCCAGCGGCAGCAGGGTGAGCGCGGCGGTGACCGCGCAGGCCGCCGCCATCCCCGTCACGCCGCCCCAGCCGCGCAGGCCGCCGCGCCCGGGCCGGTCCTTCGGCCTGCTCATCGCTGCCCCTCTCACCGGTACTCCGAGAGCCTGCGGTTGACCCCGACGATCACGGCGGCGGCCCCCAGGACCGCCAGCGCCGCGGCTCCTGTCGGCAGGCCCCGCAGGGCCCCGCGCCCGTCCTTCGCCGCCGCGGTGAACTCGCCCTGCTCATGGGCGAGTGCCTTCTCCAGCGCGGCGTCCACCTGCTGGAAGGACTGCCCGGTGGACTTGTCGGTGCCGATGATCTGCTTCAGGGCGCCGTCGTAGTCCCCGTGATCGTCCGTGGCACGGGCCTCGCGGTGGCGGACCTGCCACTCGGCCACCCCCTCGGTCGCCTTGACCACCGGCGCGGTCCCGCTCTCGTCGTCGGCGAGCCGCTCGGCCTTCTCCAACTGGGCTTTCAGCGCCTTCATCCCGGTGGTGTAGTCCGCCTCGTACTGGTCGGCGGAGCCGTCGGGGGTCAGCACCGCTCCGCGCGCCACCAGGGTGAGGTTCTCGTTGGCGCGCGCCTTCAGGGAGCTGATCCGCGCGTCGTTGAGCACATCCAGGGACGCCTGGCCGTGCACCATCGCCGACCGCAGCTCCGCACGGGCCACCGCGTGCCCCACGGCCAGCCAGAGCACCACCACCGAGGCGGCGGCCGTCGCCGCCAGCAGCCCGTGGTTCAGCACCCGGTTCGTCCGGCGGTAGGTGCGCCGCTGCATCCACGCCAGCGCGCCGAGCACCAGGATCCCGGCGCCGAGCGAGAGGAGCGGCCACTGCCGGGCGTCGGCGGAGTCCGTCTCCAGCCGGCCCGACTCCGCCGCGTACAGCCGCTCGGCGGCGGGCAGCATCTCGCCGGTCATCTTCTGGTTCGCGTACCGGAGATAGGCGCCGCCCAGCGGCAGGCCCTGCCGGTTGTTGGCGCGGGCCCGCTCGATCAGACCCGTGTACACCGGGAGCAGCTTGTTGAGGGTGGCTATCTCACGGCTGGACGCGCTGTCGGAGTCGGTGCTGCCCGACGCCTTCACCAGCAGCCGGGCCGCCTCCTCGATGTCCTTCCGATACTGCTCGTGCACGGCCTCGGGCTCCTGCGCGCCCGCGAGGAACCCACTGGCGGCCGTCGTGTCCGCGTCCGCCAGGAAGCGGTAGATGTCCGCCGCGTCGGCGCTGAGCGGCTGACTGCGGCTGACCACGTCGTCGGCCGCGGAGGCCCGCGAGGAGATCTCCAGCGTGGTCACCGCGCCGAACGCCACCACCAGCAGGGCCAGGACGGCCCCGATGATCTGGAGCCGGCCGGGCTCGGTCGTCGCCACGGCGCGCAGGCGCTCGGACTGCGCGGCCCACGCGGCGCGGCGCTGTGCGGGCACGCCGGCGTGCGCGGACACCGGGTCCGGCGTGCGCAACGTCTGCGAGCCGCCGCTCGGCGGGTGTGTCACTCGACCTCCCCCTCGGTCACTGACGGCGGGTCCCCTCACCGGTCACCGCATTCGATCAGGACGGACGCGGCCGATCAAGACAAGCGGTGCAACGCGCCCCGATACATCCCCATAAGCGAACGGAGTTGAGCGAACGGACTTCCCATCAGGTACACGTTCCAGAAGCCCGATCGGTTCCCTCGCGCCCCTCGCACGCCAGGCGTTCACCCGTACGAGGAACGAAGGAGAAGCGTCCCCCCGCACGAAATCACGCGGGGGGACGCTCCCTGACGTACGGCGGACCGCGCGACCGCGCAGGCCCTCAGGCGTACCGCGCGCGCAGCCTCCGACGGGCCTCCGGCCCCGCGCCCGTACGGTCCAGGCCCAGCAGCGCCGCGCCCAGCACCGGCGGCTCGGACACGACGCGCACCTCCGCCTTCGGGGCGCGTACCGCGAGGAGTTCGGCGATCCGGCCGTTCAGCTGCGGATGGCGCGCGGCCAGCACACTGCCGCCCAGCAGCACCGGAACCTCCTCCTCCAGCAGACCGAGCCGGCTCAGCGCGACCGAGGCCATCGCCACCACCTCCTCGGCCTGCCGCTCCACCAGCGCGCGGGCCACCGGGTCCCCGCCGGCGGCCGTGGCGAACAGCACCGGCGTCAGCTCGTGCCGCCGTGCCAACGGGATCCCGCCCCGGTGCAGCGCCTCGATGAGCGCGTACATCGTGTCGAGCCCGAAGTGGGCCGGCAGCGTACGGGCCAGCTCGGACGGCTCCCCGCGCCCGTCCTCGGCGCGCGCGGCGAACCACAGCGCCTCCTCCGCGAGCCCCGAACCGCCGCCCCAGTCACCGGATATCCGCCCGATCGCGGGGAAGCGGGCGGTCCGCCCGTCCGGGGTCATGCCCACGCAGTTGATCCCGGCCCCGCACACCACCGCGACGCCCCGGGGCTCGTCCACCCCGGCGCGCAGGATCGCGAAGGTGTCGTTGCGCACCTCCACCGAGGAACCCCACCCCCGGACCTCCAGGGCCCCGGCCAACTCGGCCTCCTCGACCGGCAGATCGGCGTTGGCCAGACACGCGGAGACATGACCGGAGAGGACGGGCGGAGCCGGCAGCTCCGCGACCGCCCGCTCCAGCACGCCGGCCAGCACGTCGATCGCGGCCTCCACCCCGACCACGGGCGGCTGGAAACCGCCGCCGCGCGCCGTGGACAGCACCGTGCCGTCCACGCCGATCAGCGCCACGTCGGTCTTGCTGTTGCCCGCGTCGATGGCGACGACCGACACGTTCACGCCCACGCCAGGTGCTCCCGGTTGTGCGCGATCAGCCGGTCGGTGAGGCCCTCGGCGTAGTCGAACTGGCCGATCAGCGGGTGGGCCAGCAGCGCCTTGAAGACCCGGTCCCGGCCGCCGCGCAGCGCGGCTTCCAGGGCGAGGTCCTCGTACGCCGTCACGTTCGCGATCAGACCGGCGTACAGCGGGTCCAGCGCCGGAACGGCCAGCGGCGTCGCGCCGTCGTGCCCGACCCGGGCCTGGACCTCGATCACCGCGTCGTCCGGGAGGAACGGCAGCGTCCCGTTGTTGTACGTGTTGACCACCTGGACCGGGGAACCGCCGTTGCCCAGCAGCGATGCCGCCAGGTCCACGGCCGCCTCGGAGTAGAACGCGCCGCCGCGCTTGGCGAGCAGCTCGGGCTTCTCGTCCAGCGTCGGGTCGCCGTACATCGCGAGCAGTTCCTTCTCCATCGCCGCGACCTCGGCGGCCCGGGACGGCTTGGTGCCGAGCTCCCGTACCACCTCGTCATGGGCGTAGAAGTAGCGCAGGTAGTACGAGGGAACCACGCCGAGCCGGTCCACGATCCGGCGGTCCATGCGCAGGTCGTCGGCGATGGTGTCGCCGTGCTCCGCGAGCAGCTTCGGCAGGACGCTCTCGCCGTCCGGGCCGCCCAGGCGCACGCCCAGCTCCCAGGTCAGGTGGTTGAGCCCGACGTGGTCGAGGTGCACCTCGGAGGGGTTCACGTCCAGCAGCCGGGCGAACTTCCGCTGGAAGCCGATCGCCACGTTGCACAGGCCGACGGCCTTGTGCCCGGCCTGGAGCAGGGCGCGGGTGACGATGCCGACCGGGTTGGTGAAGTCGATGATCCAGGCGTCCGGGTTGGTGCGGCGGACCCGCTCGGCGATGTCCAGGACGACCGGCACGGTGCGCAGCGCCTTGGCGAGACCGCCGGCGCCGGTGGTCTCCTGGCCGACGCAGCCGCACTCCAGCGGCCAGGTCTCGTCCTGGTTGCGCGCGGCCTGTCCGCCGACGCGCAGCTGGAGCAGGACCGCGTCGGCGTCGGCGACGCCCGCGTCGAGGTCGGTGGTGGTCGTGATCTTCCCGGCGTGGTCCTGCTTGGCGAAGATCCGCCGGGCGAGACCTCCCACCAGGTCCAGGCGGTCGGCCGCCGGATCGACGAGCACCAGCTCCTCGATCGGCAGCGTGTCCCGCAGCCGGGCGAATCCGTCGATCAGTTCAGGGGTGTAGGTGGACCCGCCACCCACTACTGCGAGCTTCATGTCAGCCCTTTACTCCGGTCAGTGTGACGCCCTCGACGAATGCCTTCTGGGCAAAGAAGAAGACGGCGATCACGGGGGCCATGACCAGAACGGTCGCGGCCATGGTCAGGTTCCAGTCGGTGTGGTGTGCGCCCTTGAAGGATTCGAGGCCGTAACTGAGGGTCCAGGCGGCCGGGTTCTCGGAGGCGTAGATCTGTGGTCCGAAGTAGTCGTTCCAGGCGGCGAAGAACTGGAAGAGGGCGATGGCCGCGATGCCGGGCTTGGCCATCGGCAGGACGACCTTCATCAGCGTACGGAACTCACCGCAGCCGTCGACCTTGGCGGCGTCCAGGTACTCGTTCGGGATGGTCAGCAGGAACTGCCGCAGCAGGAAGATGGAGAACGCGTCGCCGAAGGCCATCGGGATGATCAGCGGCCACAGGGTGCCGGACAGGTCCATCTGCTTGGCCCAGAACAGGTACATCGGGATGATGACGACCTGCGGCGGCAGCATCATCATCGAGATGACGAGCATCAGCGACAGCCTGCGGCCCCGGAAGCGGAACTTCGCCAGCGCGTACGCCACCGGGATGGACGAGACGACCGTGAGGACGGTGCCGACGCCCGCGTACAGCAGGGTGTTGCGCCACCAGGTCAGAAAGCCCGGGGTGTTGAAGACCCGCTCGTAGTTGCTCCACTCCCAGGTGTTCGGGGTGAGGTCGCGGGTCAGCGCCTGCTGGTCGCTCATCAGCGAGGTCAGCACCACGAAGACGAACGGCAGCACGAAGAAGAGCGCGGCGGCGATCCCGAGCGAGTGCACGGCGATCCAGTGCAGCAGCGCCTTGCGGCGTGCGGTGCGGGCTGCGGGCGTCCGCGAGGAGGCCGAAGGGGAGGTGGTGGCGGCGGTCTTGTCGACGGGGTCGATGAGGTGGGTCATGGCTCAGTCACCGGCCTGGATCAGGTTGTTGCGGCCCCGCATCAGCAGCGCGGTGAAGGCCATGGCCAGGGCGAACAGGACGAGGGCGACGACACAGGCGGCGCCGTAGTCGAAGCGCTGGAAGCCCAGGTTGTAGACGAGCTGCGGGAGCGTCAGTGTCGACTTGTCGGGATAGCCGGGTTCGAAGGACTGGCCGGAGCCGCCGATGACCCCGGAGGCGACCTTTCCGGCGACCAGTGGCTGGGTGTAGTACTGCATCGCCTGGATGACGCCCGTCACCACGGCGAACAGCACGATCGGCGAGATGTTCGGCAGGGTCACGAAGCGGAACTTCTGCCAGGCGGACGCGCCGTCCAGCTCGGCGGCCTCGTACTGCTCGGTCGGCACGTCCAGCAGCGAGGCCATGAAGATGACCATCAGGTCCCCGATGCCCCAGACCGCGAGCATGGTGAGCGCCGGCTTGGACCAGGAGGCGTCGTTGAACCAGCCCGGCGTCGGCAGCCCCAGGTCCCCGAGGATCGCGTTGACGGGCCCGGTGCCGGGGTTGAGCAGGAAGACGAAGGCGAGCGTCGCGGCGACCGGCGGGGCCAGGTAGGGCAGGTAGAACAGCGTCCGGAAGACCCCGGTACCCGTCTTGATTTTGGTGATCAGCATCCCGATGCCGAGACCGAAGACCACCCGGCAGGTGACCATGACGAGCACCAGCCACAGGGTGTTGCGCAGCGACGGCCAGAACATCGGGTAGTCGCTGAAGACGTAGGTCCAGTTGGTCAGCCCGTTGAAGACCGGCGCCCCGAAACCGTCGTACTGAGTGAAGGAGAAGTAGACGGTCGAGAGCATCGGGTAGGCGAAGAAGACCGAGAACCCGATCAGCCACGGCGACATGAAGGCCGCCGTGCGAAGCGCCGACCTGCGGCGCTTCGAGCGGAGTGTGTGCGTCGTCATCGGAGGCTACTTGGCCTTGGCGATGTCGGTGTCGATCTGCCGCGCGGTCTTCTCCAGGCCGGCCTTCAGGTCCTTCACCGCGCCCTTCTCGTACTGGTAGCCGAAGTCCTGGATCGTCTGCTGGTACGTCGAACCGTTGACGGCCCCGTCGGGGGTGTTGGACTCCGGGTGCTGGGCGATGTCCAGGAACGTCTTGAACCGCGGGTCGAACTTCAGGTCGGGGGACTTCAGCGCCTCGAAGGTGGAGGGCACATTGCGGATGCCGTTGGCGAACTCGACGACCGCCTCGGTGTCGCTGGTCATGTACTTCACCAGCTCCCACGCGGCGTTCTGCTTCTTGCTGGCCGGGGCGATGCCCACGATGGTGCCGGAGAGGAAGCCCTTGCCGTAACTGTCGGCCTCGTCGTCGGCGACGGGCATCGGCGCCACGCCGATCTCGAAGCCGGGCTCGGTGTCCTCCGCCATGCCGAGCCGCCACTCGCCGTCCAGCTGCATGGCGACCTGACCGGTGTGGAACGGGTGCTTGGCGCCCCACTCGTCGCCGAACGTGCCGCGGTACTTCTCCAGCTTGTCGTAGCCGCCGAGGTCCTCGACGAGCTTCTTCTGGTACGTGAACATCTCCGCGAACGCCGGGTCCTTGGCGATGTTGGACTTGCCGTTCTCGTCGAAGTACGTGTGGTCCCACGAGGACAGGTAGTGGTCGGCGACGGTCTCGTAACCGTGGAAGGTCGGCATGAAGCCGAGCTGCTCGTAGCTGTCGCCCTTCTCGACCGTCAGCTTCTTGGCGACGCTCGCCAGTTCGGACATCGTCTTGGGCGGCGCGGTGATCCCGGCCTTCTTGAACGCGTCCTTGTTGTAGTAGAGGCCGTAGGCGTCCGTGAGCAGCGGCAGGGAGCAGCGCTTGCCCTCGAACTGGGTGTAGTCCAGGAGGACCTTCGGGAACGTCTTCTCCAGGTCGAGCTTGGACTTCTCGATGAACGGTTTCAGGTCCGCGAAGGCGCCGGACGAGCAGAACTTGCCGACGTTGGCGGTGGTGAAGGAGGACACCACGTCGGGGCCGTTCGAACCGCCCGCGCGCAGCGCCTGGTTGAGCTTGTCGTCGTTGATGTTGCCGGAGACCTTCACCGTGATGTTCGGGTGGGCCTTCTCGAACCGGTCGACGTTGTCCTGGACCGCCTTCACCTCGGCGGGCGAACTCCAGCCGTGCCAGAAGTTGATCGTGGTCTTCGCCTTCGGGTCGTCGGAGGCGCCCGCCTCGGACTGGCCGGTACACGCGGTGGCGAGCACCGATATCGCGGCGACGGCGACAGCGGTGGTGGTGAGACGGCTGGTGCGCATGACGAAACTCCCAGGGACGGGGAAGAGATCGGACGGCAGGGACGGGGAAGGGCCGGGCGGGGGAAGAGCGTGGTGCGGCGCGGGGTCAGCGCGAGGTGTCGAACACTTCGTCGCGGGTGTCGGCGAGCGCCCTCTCCAGGGCGCCGCGCAGGACGGGGGTGCGGTCGATCTCGCCGACCACCAGCCGGGGCCGGGAGGCGGCGAGCTCGGCCAGCTCGGACTGGATCAGGGAGCGCAGGATCTCGCCGCCGGCCGCGACCGCTCCGCCGGAGAGCACGATCAGCCCGGGGTCCAGGACGGCGGTGACGGAGGCGAGCCCGGTGGCGAGCCGCTGCGCGTACTGCCGCAGCAGCTCGGTGAGCGCCTCGTCCCGCTCGTACGCGTCGGCCGCCCGCGCCAACAGTTCGGCGGCGACCTTCGCGTACGGCTGCTGCGGGGTGTCGATGCCCAGCGCCTTCGCGAGCCGGGGTACGGACTGGGCGCCCGCCAGCTCCTGGAAGCCGCCGCTGTTGGCCTTGACGACCTGGCGCACGAGCGGGGTGCCGGGCACCGGGAGGAAGCCGACCTCGCCCGCACCGCCGGTGAAGCCGCGGTGCAGCCGGCCGTTGATGACGAGGGCGGCGCCGAGGCCCTCCTCGTTCCACAGCAGCACGAAGTCCTCGTGGCCGCGGGCCGCGCCGAGGCGCTGCTCGGCGACGGCGACCAGGTTGACGTCGTTCTCGTACTCCACCGGCATCGGCAGGAACGCGGCCAGCTCGTCCAGCAGGGTGGGGGAGTGCCAGCCGGGCAGGTGCGAGGCGTACCGCAGCCGCCCGGTGCCCGGGTCGAAGGCGCCCGGGGTGCCGATGACGATCCGGTGGACGTCGGCGCGGGTGAGTCCGGCGTCCTTCACCGCCCCGTCCAGCGCGTCGGCGACCTGGCGCACCACGCTGTCGGCGCGCCGGCCCGGGGTCGCCAGCTCGAACTGCCCGACGGTTTGCCCGGTCACGTCCGCGACGGCGGCGACGATGCGCCGCCCGTTCACGTCGAGCCCGGCCACATGGGCGGCGCGCGCGTTCACCGTGTAGAGCTGCGCGTTGGGCCCGGGGCGCCCCTCGCTGGTCCCGGTGGCGACGACGAGGCCGGCCGCCTCCAGCCGGGCCAGGAGCTGGGACGCGGTGGGCTTGGAGAGCCCGGTCAGCTTCCCGATCCGGGTCCGGGAGAGCGGCCCGTGCTCCAGCAGCAGATCGAGGGCGGCCCGGTCGTTCATGGCCCGCAGCACCCGCGGGGTGCCCGGGGTGCTGGTCGGGCCGGATGAGCCCGGAGTGGGTCCCGCCATCGTCGATGCACCGCCCTCTGTCAGGAACTCACGTCCGTGACTCTGTTAGGAAAGTTTCCTATTCGGTTGGGAGGACGGTAGGACGCAGGCCACCGGGGCGTCAATGGGTGCCCCCCGTCCGGCAATCAAAGTGTTACCTGACACGGCGACGCCCCCGGCCGCCGTCCTGGGGTCCAGGGGGCGGCCGGGGGCGCCGAGAAGAGCGAAGGGGCCTACTTGTTCAGGTTGGTCGGCGGCGGTATCGGGGTCGCCGCCAGCGACTGCGGGGAGGTCGCCGAGGCGTACGCGGAGGGGGCCGCCATCGCCGCCGTCGGGTCCGCCGTGGACTCGCCCTCCGTCTGGAGCGGGACCGCGCCGATCATGCTGATGCCCGCGTCGTCCAGCGCCTGCTTGATGCGCCAGCGCAGCTCGCGCTCCACGCCCACCGACTTGCCCGGCATCGTCTTCGCGGTCACCCGGACCGTCATCGAGTCCAGCAGGACCGCGTCCAGGCCGAGCACCTCCACCGGGCCCCACAGCCGCTCCGACCAGGGCTCTTCCTTCGTCATGGTGTCGGCGGCGGTGGCGATCGCCTCGCGGACGTGCTCCAGCTTCTCGGTGGGGCGCACCGTGACGTCGACCCCGGCCGTGGACCAGCCCTGGCTGAGGTTGCCTATCCGCTTCACCTCGCCGTTGCGGACGTACCAGATCTCGCCGTTGTCGCCGCGCAGCTTGGTGACACGGAGCCCCACCTCGATGACCTCGCCGGAGGCCACCCCCGCGTCGATGGTGTCCCCGACCCCGTACTGGTCCTCGAGGATCATGAAGACGCCGGAGAGGAAGTCCGTGACCAGGTTGCGGGCGCCGAAGCCGAGGGCCACACCCGCGACACCGGCGGAGGCGAGCAGGGGGGCCAGGTTGATCTTGAAGGCGCCCAGGACCATCAGGGCGGCCGTGCCCATGATCATGAAGGAGGCCACCGAGCGCAGGACCGAGCCGATCGCCTCCGAGCGCTGGCGTCTGCGCTCCGCGTTCACCAGCAGCCCGCCGAGCGCCGTGCCCTCCACCGCCTGGGCGCTGCGGTTCATCCGCTCGATCAGGTTGGTCAGGGCGCGCCGGATCAGATAACGCAGGGTGACCGCGACCGCCACGATCAGCAGGATCCGCAGCCCGGTGCTCAGCCAGGTGGACCAGTTCTCCTCGACCCAGCCCGCGGCGTTCCCGGCCTGTTCGGCGGCTTCGCCCAGCGAGCCCCCCGGCTCGGGGGACGGGGCTGCGGCCAAGAGGGCGGACAGCGACACGACAGGGACCTCCAGGGGGACGACGGCTGGTCAACAACACTAACGAAGCCGGGGGAGTGGATCGTTGCCGTCGTGGGAGGAGAGACGGGTCTCACCGGGAACGCCTTCGCTGTGGCCGATCGCACAGCGCGGACGGCCGCCCTGGTGAAACACCTGTTCGTCGCCGCGGAACGGGGCGCGGAGCCCGGGGTGAGAAAAATCCTCCCGGCCCGTTACCCGTACGTGGTGGCGCTTTGACCAGGCATGAGGAGAGACTGAGATCGGATCGTCCCGGCGCGAGCCACGCGCCGCCGGCGTACAAGGAGGCATCCACCGTGCCGCACGTCCTGGTTCTCAACGCGTCGTACGAGCCGCTCGGCGTCGTACCGCTCCGCCGCGCGCTCGTCCTCGTCCTCGAGAACAAGGCCATCTGCCTCGAGGAGTCCGGCGCCTTCCTGCACAGTGCCACCCGTGCCGTGCCCGCACCCAGTGTGGTCCGGCTCAAGCGCTTCGTCCGGGTCCCCTACCGGGGCCCCGTCCCCCTGACCCGGCGGGCCCTGTTCGCCCGGGACGGCGGGCGCTGCATGTACTGCGGGGCCGCCGCGACCAGCGTCGACCACGTCATCCCGCGCAGCCGCGGCGGGCAGCACGCCTGGGACAACGTGGTGGCGGCCTGCCGCCGCTGCAACCACGTCAAGGCCGACCGCCATCTGCCCGAGCTGGGCTGGCGGCTGCGCCATCAGCCCGCCCCGCCGACCGGCCTGGCCTGGCGGATCATCGGGACCGGACACCGCGACCCGCGCTGGCTGCCGTATTTGCAACCGTTCGGCGCGGACGACGTGATGGCCCGGATCGACGGCGTGTCCGCCTAGGACCTGCTGCCACCGGGCCTTCGTCGTTCTCCGTCCCCGTTACGGCTCAGTCGTCCGCGACCGCGTACGCCTCCACCGACCAGAGCGAGTAGCCGTACTCCGTCGCCCGGCCGTCGCCCTGCACCCGGATGAACCGGGTGTCCTTCGCGTCCATCCGGACCGACTCGCGCCCGCCCCGGCCCGCCGCCACCGTCGCGGCGGTGCGCCAGACGCGGCCGTCGGCGGAGACCTGTATGCGGTAGCGGGAGGCGTACGCGTCCTGCCAGCTCAGCACCACCTGGCCCAGGCGCACCGGCTTCGGCAGCTCGGTCTGCCACCAGGCCCCGTCCTCCACCGGCGAGGACCACCGGGTCTCCGGGTCGCCGTCGGAGGCCGCCGCCGCCGGGAAGTCCGGGGTCTCGTCGCCCGACGAGGAGGCCTTCGCCGTACGCGCCAGATCCGGGCCGCCCGTACGCGGGAAGGCCCGCACGGTCAGCGTGGACTCCTGGCCGCCGAAGGTCAGCGGAACCTCGTACTCGCCCGCCGGGGTGTCCGCCGGGACGGTGATGTCCACGGGCACCTCCGTACGGGAGCCGCGCGGCACGGTCGTCTGCTTCGGGACCCGCACCTCGATGCCCTTGGGGGCCTTCGCGGTGAGCTTGCCCTTCACCTCGGCCGGACGCCGCCCGGCCAGATGCGCCGCGACCCGCTGGGGCTCGCCGCCGATCTCCGCGTCCGTCTCGCCGTGCGTCAGGTCGAGCGTGGCGGCGGGTTCGTCGCCGAACCACGGCACCAGGGCGCGCACCTGCGGGGAGACCGCCAGGACGGCGGGGGCCGGGGGCAGGGTGGGGCTCAGGTACGAGGGCGGGGCACTCCGGGCGGCCTCCGGCACGGTGACCCGTACGGCGTCCGCGCGCAGCCCCTTCGCGGCGGTCTGGGTGAAGCCGCTCGGCGAGAGCCGGCCCAGGGCCCGCCACCCCTCACCGGGCACATGGGCCTCCACGACCGCGTCGGCGAGGGCGGTGCCGGGCTCGGCGAGCGCCGTGACGGCCTCCACCGGGCGGGGCCCGTCCAGCCGGACCGTATGGCTGCGGGCGTCCTTCGTGACCCGGCCCGAGGCGCGGTCGGTGCCGTTCCAGCCGGCGGACACCTTCGCCGCCCGGTCCAGGAACGGGTCCAGCACGCCCTTGCCGACCGTCGCCCGGCTCGCCCCGATCTCCTCACGCAGCGGCTCCAGGGCCAGCTGGGTGTGCCAGGCGGCGGCGCCGTCCCCGGCGGCCTGGGCCTGGAGCAGATCCACCGCGAGCTCACCGGCCCGGCCGTAGCGGGCCAGCTGCTCGGTCCAGGGCCGCACCTCGTCGGTCAGCCGGCCCTCGGCGGGGGTCGTCAGCCGCTCGGGGGCCCCGCGCATCACGGTGAACGCCGCACGCAGGTCCGCCGCCGCCCGGTCGCGGCGGGAGGCGTCCGCGCGGGAGTTCCAGAAGGCGTCGAACAGGGGCTGGAGGTAGGCGGACTCCTCCGCGCCGAGCACCGAGCCCGCACTGTTCCCGGCCAGCGCCAGCAGCGCGTCCCGGGCGCCCGTGTCCCCGCCCGCCAGATCGTCGATCGCCGCCCGCCAGGACGCGCCGGGGTCGTATCCCTTCGGGTTCCAGGCGAAGTCGGCGGCGGTGAACAGCGGGATCCGCGAGGCGGACGGCTGCTCCATCGCATTGGCCAGCAGCGCGGCCGAACCGCTCGCCACCGCCGGGTCCCGGCCGGTGTACGGGCCGAGGAAGATCCGGTCCTGGGCGTAGTCGTTGACCGGGTAGTTGTCCATCGTCACCAGCGGGTGGCGGAACGCGGCGCGGGCCCCGGCCAGTTCACCGCCGGTGATCTTCTTCGGCACCACCCCGACACCGGTCCAGGCCACCTGCACCCGGTCGTCCAGCTCGGCCGCGAGCGCGGTGCGGTAGTCGGTGGCCCCGTCCTGGTAGAACTCCGTCGGCAGCACCGACAGCGGGGCCGCGTCCGGGTGCCGCTCCTCCAGATGCCGGGCGAGGGCGCCCGCGACCCGGGCCTGCGCGCGGGCCGCCGCCTTCGGGCCGCTGCCGAAGGTCTCCGCGTCCAGGTCGCAGTGCCACTCGCTGTAGCTGACGTCCTGGAACTGGAGCTGGAAGACCCGGATGCCCAGTGCCCACATGGCGTCGACCTTCTTGGTCAGCGCCTTGACGTCCTGGTCCGAGGCCATGCACATCGCCTGACCGGGGGAGAGGGCCCAGCCGAGCGTGACGTGCTCGGCCCGCGCCCGCTCGGCCAGCGCCCGGAAGTCGGCCCGCTGGCCGGCCGGGTACGGCTCGCGCCAGCGCGCCAGCCGGTAGGGGTCGTCGCCCGCCGCGTAGAGATAGCGGTTCTGCTTGGTGCGGCCCATGAAGGAGATCTGGGCGAGCCGCTCCTCGCGGGTCCACGGCTGTCCGTAGAACCCTTCGGCCATGCCGCGTACGGCGGTTCCCGGCCAGTCCCGGACCGTCACGCCGGCCACCGAGCCGTCGGCGACCAGTTGACGCAGGGTCTGGACGGCGTGGAAGAGGCCGTCCCCGCCGAGCCCGTCCAGCGCGACGGTGGCGCGTCCGGCGACCCGGCCGACCGCGATCCGGTAGCCGCCCGACGGCAGATCGGCCCGGTCGGGAGCGCGCAGCGCCCGCAGCGCCTCGCCGGCTCCCGTGCCGCCGATGCGGACCACGGGCCCGCCGCCCGGCAGGCTCTCGTGCAGGGTCTCGACGCCCGCCGCGCGCAGCAGCGAGCGGGCCTGTTCGACGGCGTACGGATCGGAGCCCGGTGCGGCGACGAGCGTGGCCTCGGAGCCCAGCTCCACGGCGGGCCCGGTGGCCTTCATGCTCTGCGGCCGGGGCCACACGGACGGCGGGCGCGCGCTGTCGGCGCGGTCGGCCTTGCCGGCGACGGGCCTGCCGGGATCGGCGGGGGCGGCCGTCGCGGCCGGAGCGACGGATACGGACCCGATGAGTCCGCCGATCACGGCGGCGGCCACGGCCGTCGCCTGCCTTCTGCGCCCGATCCGCACGTCGCGCTCCCCTTCGTACGTACCCGCTGCCGGCGGCTGGGCCGCCGTGTTGGACCGCCGTACCGACCGCCTCGGCCCGCAGCCGGTGGACCCCGGCGGGGTCCGAGCCCACCACCCGGGCGCGAGGGTGTCAATGCGCTTGGCCGTTCTGCCGTAATTGCCGGGAATAGCGCCACCTTCGGGCCCTGTGGGGCTGGTGTGGCGTGGCGTGACAGCTGGGAGTGGCCGAAAGCGACCCATACGTGGCACCCGGGGGAACGGAATGTGACCCAGAGCACGTTGGGCTCGTTGTCATAACGCCTGCATCACGTCCACGTCTGCCGCGGCGAGGCCTGGGTAGGTCTGCTGTGTCCTGTTCTCCATGGCCAGGAGGCCACCATGCCCGCTGCCGCGCAGCTTCTGCTCTCCGCCCTCTCCAAACAGGTACCCGCCCAGTCCGATTCCGCGCCGCTGACCAGCGGACTTCCCCTTTCCGATGTCGCCCACCTGATCAGCGGGCCGCCGCTCGCCGATGTCTCCCTCCTGCTCGGTGAATCCTCGTTCGCCGATTCCGCGCCGCTGACCAGCGAGCCTCCGCTCGCCGATGCCACCCCTCTCACGAGCGAGCCTCCGCTCGCCGCCGTCGCCCCTCTGACCAGCGAGCCGACCGCACCCGGCACCGCAGGGGGCATGGAGTTCCCAGGAGTCTGAATGGGCTTGTCCCGGCTCGCCGCACTGCACGGTGTCGCCACCTCCTACTCCCCGTCGCCGGATGTCACGGTGTCCGTCCCCGACGACACGGTCATCGCCGTGCTCGCCGCGCTGGGCGTCGACGCCGGCACTCCGGCGGACGTACGGAAGTGCCTCGCCGTTGCGGAGTCCCGCTCGCGCCTGCTGCCGCCGACCGTGGTGGTGTGGGCCGGTGAGCCCCTGCCGCCCGCCCTGGCCGGACTGCCCCCCGGCTCGACCGTCACGGTCGAGCCGGAGCCGGAGTCGGCCGGGGCCCCGGGACACCCCTCGGGCCGGCCGCCCGCCCCGCTGAGCATGCGGGCCCGGGCGGCGGCCCCTGCCGTGCCCGTGACGCCTCCGGGGAGCGCCGCGCCTGTGACGCCTCCGGGGAGCGCCGTGCCCGTGACGCCTCCGGAAGGCGCTGACACGGCTTCCGCTCCGTCTCCGGGGAGCGGCGCGGCCGTCCCCGCCTGGTGGATCCCGCCGCCGCACGGCGTCCACCGCATCCACGTCCGTACGCCGGACCACCGCCGGGCCACGGCCACCCTCATCGCCGCCCCGCCCCGCGTCCCGCAGCCGCCCGAGCGCTCCCACGGCTTCCTGGTCCAGCTCTACTCCCTGCTCTCCGCCCGCTCCTGGGGCATGGGTGACCTCGGTGATCTGGCGGACCTCGCCGCCTGGTCCGGGCGCACGCTCGGCGCCGGGTTCGTCCAGGTCAACCCGTTGCACGCGGCCGTTCCCGGCAGCCCCACCGACCCGTCCCCGTACCGCCCCTCCTCGCGCCGCTTCCCCGACCCGGTGCATCTGCACGTCGAGTCGATCCCCGAGTACGGCCACGTCCGCGACCGGGCCACCCTGGACGACCTCCGGCAGGACGCCGCGGCCCTCAGCGAGGCCGTGCTGAACAAGGGCGCGCTGATCGACCGGGACGCCGTCTGGGAGCTGAAGCGCCAGGCCCTGGAGCTGGTCGTCGAGGTGCCCCTCACCCCCGGCCGCCGCGCCGCCTACTGCGACTTCCTGGCCGAACAGGGCCAGGCGCTGGAGGACCACGCCCTGTGGTGCGCGCTCGCCGAGGTGCACGGCCCAGACCGTCACACCTGGCCCGAGGCCCTGCGCGACCCCCGCTCCCCGGGAACCGCCCGGGCCCGCACCGCGCTGCTGGACCGGGTCGACTTCCACTGCCGGCTCGCCTGGCTGACCGCCGGCCAGCTCGCCGCCGCCCAGCGGGCCGCCGAGGACGCCGGGATGTCCGTCGGCATCGTCCACGACCTCGCCGTCGGCGTGCACCCGGCGGGCGCCGACACCTGGGCCCAGCAGGAGGCCTTCGCCCACGGCATGTCCGTCGGCGCGCCCCCCGACGCCTTCAACGCGCGCGGCCAGGACTGGGGCCTGCCGCCCTGGCGGCCCGACGTCCTCGCCGCCACCGGTTACGCCGCCTACCGGGGCCTGCTGCGCGGGCTGCTGGCCCACGCCGGGGCCCTGCGCATCGACCACGTCATGGGCCTGTTCCGGCTCTGGTGGGTGCCCGAGGGCCGCCCGCCCACCGACGGCACGTATGTCGCATACGACGCCGATGCGATGCTCGCCGTCCTCGTCCTGGAGGCCCACCGGGCCGGCGCCGTCGTCGTCGGCGAGGACCTCGGCACCGTCGAGCCCGGGGTCCGCGAGGCGCTCGCCCGGCGCGGCGTGCTCGGCACCTCGGTGCTCTGGTTCGAGCGCGACTGGGACGGCGACGGCCGGCCGCTCGCCCCGGAGAAATGGCGCCGGGACTGCCTGGCCACCGCGACCACCCACGACCTTCCCTCCACCGCCGCCCGGCTGACCGGCGATCATGTGACGCTGCGCCACCGCCTCGGCCTGCTCACCCGCTCCCTGGAGGAGGAGCTGACCGAGGACGCCACCGACACCGCCGAGTGGCTGGCCCTCCTCGCCCGGCTGCGGATGCTCCCCGAGGGCGACGGCGACGAGGAGGCCGCCGTCCGGGCCGTCCACCGCTTCCTGCTGCGCACCCCCGCCCGGATGACCGGCGTCTGGCTCCCCGACACCGTCGGCGACCGCCGCCCGCAGAACCTCCCCGGCACCTGGGACCAGTACCCCAACTGGCGCCTCCCGATCGCCGACGCCGAGGGCCATCCGGTCACCCTGGAGGAGATCACCGCCTCGCCCCGGCTGCACACGCTGATGGACGTCCTGCGGCCCCGAAAGCCCCGTATGGCACCCCCGGGCGAGCGCCGTCCCTAGGCGTTCGCTACGTTGGCACCGTGGACAAGAAGAACGCTATGCGCGCCGGCGTCGTTGCGGCCGGGACGACGCTGATGATGCTGCTCATGTCGAGCCCGGCGCTCGCGCTCACGCCCGACGACGGTGACGACCCCGCTCCGC
Source organism: Streptomyces sp. NPDC091289 (assembly GCF_044757365.1). Lineage (NCBI taxonomy): Bacteria > Bacillati > Actinomycetota > Actinomycetes > Kitasatosporales > Streptomycetaceae > Streptomyces > Streptomyces sp. NPDC091289. Next base: position 76,292 of record NZ_JBIVUT010000022.1, on the reverse strand, counting down.
GCCTGAGCGCGATCGAGACCATCGGTCTCTACGTCGTCGCGCCCATCGCCCTGTTCGTGGTGATCACGGGCCTGGTCATGGTCCTGGACAAGTCCAAGAAGCAGGTCTGACCCGCACACGTACGACCTACGACATGCGTGCAGGGTGCGCCGCCGGTAGCGACTACCGCGCGGCGCATCCGTATGTCCGGGCCGGTAGGTTGCGCCCATGACCGAGTGGGACGTCAAGAAGCTCCGCATCCTGCGCACCCTGCGCGACCGGGGCACGGTGACGGCGACCGCCGAGGCGCTCCTGATGACCCCCTCCGCGGTCTCCCAGCAGCTCACCAACCTGGCCAAGCAACTCGGCGTGGACCTCCTGGAGGCCCAGGGCCGCCGGGTCCGCCTCACCGACGCCGCCCACCTCGTCCTGCGCCACGCCGAGGCGGTCTTCGCCCAGCTGGAGCGGGCCGAGGCCGAACTGACCGGCTATCTGCGCGGCGAGGCCGGTGAGGTCAGGGTCGCCGCGTTCTCCACCGCCGTGCCCGCCCTCGTCGTCCCCGCCGTCCGGCTGCTGCGCGCCGAGGACCGCCCGGGACCCGACGTCCGCGTACGGGAGGCCGAGGCCGCCCAGGCGTACGAGCTGCTCACCGCGGGCGAGGTGGACCTGGCCCTGTCGCTGGCCGCCCACGCGCCCACCGCCCGCGACCCCCGCTTCAGCCTCTTCCCGCTGCTCGCCGACCCCCTGGACGTGGCGCTCCCCGCCGACCACCCGCTGGCCGCCGCGCCCGCCCTGCGCCTCGCGGACCTGGCCGCCGACCGCTGGATCTTCGGCGGCTCGGGGCCCTGGTCCGAGATCACCACCGCCGCCTGCGAGGCGGCCGGCTTCGTCCCCGAGCAGGCCCACAGCGCCGCCGGGTGGACCGCGATCCTCGCCCTGGTCGAGGCGGGCATGGGCATCGCGCTGATCCCCCGGATGGCCGCCCGGGAGCGCCGCGAGGGCGTCGTGATGCGGGTGCTGGAGGCGGACCGGCCGCAGCGCCATGTGGTGGCGGCGGTCCGGCACGGGGCGGAGAGCGGCCCGGCGGTGGCCCGGGTGCTCGCGGCGCTCACCGAAACCGCCCGATCATTCAGCTGAGCTGAACGATATCTGCGAAAACTTTCGATGGACCTGATGGGTCCGGTGGCGTCAGAGTAAGAGCCATGACCTTCGACGCGAGCGAGACCACATTCCAGGACACCGACACCGACCCCCACGCCAATGACGCCGCTCCCTACGGCGGCGGCGACCCGTACGCCGACTACCGCGAAGCCGGCGACCTCCCCTTCACCGAGCTGGTCGACCTCGCCGACCGCCGCCTCGGCGCGGGCGTGATCGCCGCCAACGACGAGTTCTTCGCCGAGCGCGAGAACCTCCTGATCCGCGAGCGCGCCGTCTTCGACCCCGAGCACTTCGGGCACAAGGGCAAGATCATGGACGGCTGGGAGACCCGCCGCCGCCGCGGCGCGGACGCCGGCCACCCCTTCCCGGCCCCCGACGACCACGACTGGGCCATCGTCCGCCTCGGCGCCGCCGGCATCGTCCGCGGTCTGATCGTGGACACCGCCCACTTCCGCGGCAACTACCCGCAGCGCGTATCGGTGCAGGCCACCTCCGTCGAGGGCGCCCCGAGCCCCGAGCAACTGCTCGCCGACGACGTGAAGTGGGAGGAGATCCTCCCGCCCACCCCCGTGCGCGGCCACGCCGCCAACGCCTTCGAGATCACCGGCGGCCGCCGCTACACCCACCTGCGCCTCTGCCAGCACCCCGACGGCGGCATCGCCCGCCTCCGCGTGCACGGCGAGGTCGTCCCGGACCCGGCCTGGCTCGCCGCGCTCGGCACGATCGACCTGATCTCGGTCCTCAACGGCGGTACGTACGAGGACGCCTCCGACCGCTTCTACTCCTCGCCCACCCAGATCATCCTGCCGGGCACCTCCCGCAAGATGGACGACGGCTGGGAGAACCGCCGCCGCCGGGTCCGCGACACCAACGACTGGGTCCGCTTCTGCCTCCCCGCCCAGGGCGCGGTCCGCGCGGTCGAGATCGACACCGCCTACCTCAAGGGCAACTCCGCCGGCTGGATCGCCCTCCAGGGCCGCAACGGCGACACCGGCGAGTGGTTCGAGATCATCCCGCGCACCCGTCTCCAGCCCGACACCCTGCACCGCTTCGTGCTGCGCGCCCAGGCCGTCGTCACCCATGTCCGCCTCGACGCCTTCCCCGACGGCGGCGTCGCCCGGATGCGGCTGCACGGCGCCCTCACGGAGTCCGGCACGGCGGAGCTCACCCGCCGCTACGAGGAGTCGGGCGCGTAACCCCGTAACCCTCGGGTCGGCACCCCCAGTTCCCGCCCGGCGGCCGGTTGCGCTCCTGCGCCCGACCGCCGGGCGGCTTCCAACCCGGCCGGGCGGCTCAGGCGGCGTACGCGGTCCAGCGCAGCGTCTTCGCCAGCACCCGCCAGGTCCCCCAGGCGAACACCCGGTTCACCGTGTTGCAGAAGGCCCCGCCCGTGCAGTCGGTGGGCCGGTCCTGCCAGGCCCGGACCGTCAGGGTGTGGAAGCCGAGGGTCCGCGAGAACGCGAAGCGGATGTGCATCCCCCGGCCCAACTGGTGCCCCGGCAACGTGTTGATCTGGAAGAAGTCGTTCCCGATGTACTCCACCTCGACCGGATTGCCGCCCAGCAGCTCGCAGCGCGCCCCCGCCCGGATCCGCCCCGCACAGCCGCCGCTGACCGGGAACAGCCAGAAGTGGTCGGTCAGTTGCTCCCGGACGGCATCCGCTCCGGTGAACGGATGCAGCCCCAGGCTGTACCCGTACGTGTAGAGGTCGTAGCAGCCCGCCGGACCCGCCCGGCAGTCGGCGCGGGCGGACGAGGGGGCGGCGGCCGGGCCGCTCAGCAGCCCCGCGCACAGGGCCAGCGCGACCGGCACGGTGGCGAAGCCGGGCATCCGAACCCTCCCGTGGCCTGCGACCGAAGCATCATGCGACGACCCTTCGGACCGTAGGCCACGGGAGATCACCTCGCGCGCGGACGGCCGCCGAACGCGCGATCACGACCGTCGGACCGGGGTGACGGGACGGATCCGGCCCCCGTCGAGGACCACGATCCGGTCGGCGGCGGTAAGGCCCTCCTGCTCATGGGTGACCAGCAGCGTCGTGCGGCCCCGGGTGGCGTCGAGGATGTCGGCGAGCACCGCCGCGGCGGTGTCCGGATCGAGCCCCTCGGTCGGCTCGTCCACGACGAGCACCGGCGGGTCGGCGAGCAGCGCGCGGGCCAGGAGCAGACGTTGGCGCTGACCGCCCGACATGGTCGCGCCGTCCCCGCCGAGCGGAGTGTCCCAGCGGTCGGGCAGCGACTCGATCCAGTCCAGCAGCCGGGCCCTGCGGGCCGCTTCACACAGTTCGGCGTCGGTGGCGTCCGGGCGGGCGAGGAGCAGATTGGCACGGATCGTGGTGTGGAAGACGTGCGCGTCCTGGGTCATGCCGGTGATCGCACGGCGTACGTCGGCGCCCGCGCGGTCCCGCAGTTCGCGCCCGCCGACCCGGATGCTCCCGGCCTCGTACGGCACGAACCGCATGAGCGCCGCGATCAACGTCGACTTGCCGGACCCGCTGGCACCGAGGAGCACGGTCCGGCGGCCGGGCGACAGCCGCAGGTCCACCCCGTCCAGCACCGGCGGGCCCCCGGGGCGGTGGCGTACCCGCAGACCGGTGATGTCCACGCCGAGCGGCGCGTCGGCGGCGAGCGGGACGGGCGCGGGCGGATCGGCGACCGGCGGCGGGGCGTCGAAGAGATCGGCCAGCCGGCGCGCCGAGGACCGCACGCCGACGAGCGTGCGGGCGGCGGCCGGCAGAGGCGTCAGGGCCTCGAAGGAGACCAGCGCGAGGACCGCGATGACGGTGAGCTGGACGGCCGGCAGCGTCCCCGCCGCGTGGGCGTCCAGCGCGACCCAGGTGACGCCGACCGTCGCCCCGCCCTGGAGCAGCAGCACCACGGCCGAGGCGAGCGAGGTGGTCCGGGCCCGGTGGCGCTCCAGGGCGGCGATCCGGGCGGAGACGTCGCCGACCCGCTCGTGGGCGCGGCCCCGGGCGCCGTACGCCGCGAGGTCCGCCGCGCCCCGGGTCACGTCCACGGTGAGCGCCGCGAGTTCGGCGCGCGCGGCCTTCTCCGCGCGGCCGGCCCGGCGGGACACCACGAGCACCAGGGCGGGGACGAGGAACCCCGCCACCGCCAGGAGCAGCCCGAGCAGGACCCCCGCCTGCGGCAGGAGCACCGTGGCCGTCGCGGTGGCGGCCAGCGCGACGGCGGCGGCGGCCGCGGCCGGGATCAGCACCCGCAGCAGCAGATCCTGGGCGGCGTCGACGTCATCGACGAGGCGGGTCAGCAGATCGCCGCTCCGAAAGGCCGGGGTGCCCGCCGGGGCGAGCGGCACGAGCGCCTCGTACACCCGGGTGCGGAAGCCCGCGACGGCCCGCAGCACACCGTCGTGGCCGAGGAGCCGGTCGGCGTAGCGCAGCGCCCCGCGGCCCAGGGCCAGGGCGCGTACGGCGACGATCGCGAGGCTCACGGAGGCGAGCGGCGGCTGCTCGGCGGCACGGGTGATCAGCCAGGCGGCGGTGGCCATCAAGGTGGCCGCGGCGAGCTCGCTGCCGGCGGCGGCGAGGGCGGCGGGCAGCAGCCTGCGCCAGTACGGCAGGAGGTGGCGCAGCAGCCGGAGGGTGGGGCGGGGGCCGCGCGCACGGACGGCGGCGAAGGCCGGGGCGTGGGAGGTCATGGGGCCACCAGTCCTTCTGCCGGGGCCGGCCGGGCCGGCGCGAGGCCGCCCGCCCGTACCGTGACGATGCGGTCGGCGTGCGGCAGCAGACCGGTGCGATGGGCGACCACGATCGAGGTCCGGCCGCGCATCAGGCGGACCGTGGCCCGGGTGACGGCGGCCTCGCTCCCGGAGTCGAGGTGGGCCGTCGGTTCGTCGAGGAGCAGCACGGGGGCGTCCTTGAGGAACGCGCGGGCCAGGGCGATCCGTTGACGCTGGCCCGCGGAGAGCCCGGCGCCGTGCTCGCCCAGCAACGTGTCGTACCCCAGCGGCAGTTCCTCCACGAAGAGATCGGCCGATGCGGCGCGGGCCGCCCGCCGCACCTCGGCGTCGCTCGCGTCCGGCCGCCCGAGGCGGATGTTCTCCGCGACGGACGCCGCGAACAGGTGCGGTCGTTGCGGCACCCAGGCCACCTGGGCGTGCCAGCCGTCGGGGTCGAGGTCCGCGAGGTCGGCGCCGTCGACGGTGACCCGGCCCGCGTCGGGGCGCACGAAGCCCAGGAGCAGCGACAGGAGCGTGGACTTGCCGGCGCCGCTGGGGCCCACGAGGGCCACGTGTTCGCCGGGGCGCACGGAGAGGGACAGCTCCCGGAGGGCGGGCGCGGCGCGGTCCGCGTACTGGACCGTGACCCGGTCGAGGCGCAGGTGCGCCGCGCGGGCATCGGGCGCCGGGATCCGCGCGCCGGAGCGCGCCGGACGCGTCTCCTCCTCGTCGAGGATCGCGAACACCCGCTCGGCGACCGTGATGCCCTCGGCGCTGTCGTGGAAGGCCGCGCCCGCCGCACGCAGCGGGAGGTAGGCCTCGGGGGCGAGGAACAGGACGATCAGCGCCGTACGGAGGTCCGTTCCGCCGGCCAGCAGCCGCAGGCCGACCGGGACGGCCACCAGGGCCACGGAGAGGGTGGCGACCGTCTCCAGCACCAGCGAGGAGAGGAACGCCACGCGCAGCGTGCGCATCGTGGCCCGGCGGTGGGCGTCCGCCATCTCGCCCACGACCCGGGTCTGATGCCGCTCGCGGCCGAACGCGCGCAGCGTCGGCAGTCCGGCCACCACGTCCAGGAAGTGGCCGCCCAGGGTGGCCAGCAACCGCCATTGCCGGGCGGTGCGCCGGGCGGTGTGCATGCCGACCAGCGCGCCGAACACGGGGATCAGCGGCAGCGTCACCACGATGATCAGCGCCGAGGACCAGTCGGTCCACAGCAGCCAGCCTACGACCGCCAGGGGCACCACCGCGACGGCCGCCTTCGTGGGCAGATAGCCGACGACATACGGGTCCAGGGCGTCGAGACCGCGCGTGAGCAGGGTGATCGTCTCGCCGTGGCGGCGGTCCGCCAGCCTCTGCGGGCCGGTGTGCCGCAGCCGTTCGGTGATCCGGTCCCGCAGGGTGCGCTTGGCGTCGGCCGCGGCGAGCTGGGCGAGCGCACCGCGGGCCCAGGCCAGCAGTGCGCGCAGCGCCATGACCGCGGCGAGGGCGACCACGGGCGCGACCCGGAAGGGGCGCCCGGCGAAACCGTCCGCGAGGACCGTCGCCAGCAGGACCGCCTGGGCCACGATCAGCCCGGCGCCCAGCAGGGAGAGTGCCGTGGAGTACGTCATATGGCGTCGCAGTACGGGGAGTTCGCGCATCAGGCGACGTTCCACGGGCTTCATCGGGTGTTCCTCTCCTCGCTCCCGCGGCTCAGAAGTAGCTGGGGTGGCGGCGGCCCGTCCGCCCCCGGAAGGCCCACCAGCTCCACGTCTGGTACGCGAGGATCACCGGGATCAGCACGACCCCGAACGCGATCAGGATCTTCAACGAGGCGGTGTCCGCCGCGGCCTGCTGGAGGGTCATCCCGGGCCCGGACGGGCTGATCAGGACGTACGGGTAGTGGCCCGCCCCCACGAGCACCACGGGCAGCACGGTCGCGGCGCAGGTCGCGGCGAACGCCCGGCGGTGGTGCCCGTGGGAGAGGTACCACCAGGCGCCGGCGAGGGCCGCCGCGAACAGGGCGACGACGATCGCCGAGGTCGCACGGTTCTCCATCGAGGCACCCGCGCCGAAGAGCGTCAGCAGCAGCGGGAGGGCGCCGACGGCGCCGGCCGCGCGCAGCAGGGCGGTGCCCAGCCGCCGCGCGTCGGCGGCGACCCCGGGCGCCGAGCGCAGCGCGACGAAGGCCGCCCCGTGCGCCGCGAAGAGCAGCGCGGTGGTCACGCCGCAGGCCAGCACGAACGGCGAGAACACGTCACCGAACCCGATGTGGTAGCTCCCGTCGGCCCGCCGGGGCACCCCGTGCAGCAGCAGACCCACGACGAGCCCCCAGCACACGGCGGGCACCGCGCCGCCGAACACGATCAGGGCGTTCCACCGCCGGCGCCCGCGGGCGCTCCGGGCGCGGCCGCCCAGCTGGACGGCGGCGTTGCCGATGACCAGGCCGACGAGGATCGCCACGATCAGCGGGTACAGGCCGGACAGCAGGCTGCCTTCCAGGTGCGGGAAGGCCCCGAACAGGACACCGGTGAAGGCGACCAGCCAGACCTCGTTGCCGAGGAAGAAGGGCGCTATGGCGTCGAGGGCGGCGTTCCTGCCGGCCGGCCCGGCCTCCTGACCGTCACGGCCGTCCTGACCGTTCCGGCCGTCCTGACCGTCACGGCCGTCCCGGCCGCCGAGCAGGGGGTGCAGCATCTGTACGCCGTAGTCGTAGCCGCCGAGCACGAAGTACCCGGCGAGAAGCAGGCCCAGCAGGACCAGCCAGACGGTCTCCAGACTCATCTCTCTCAACTTTCCCTTGGATCCGGATCAGAAGGCCGGGCTCGTCTGCTTGTCCTGGGCGCCGCCGCCCCCGGGCACGTCGTCGTCCAGCGGTTCGGTGGCGCCGAGCTGCGTGGCGTCCGGACCGCGGAGGGCGAAGCGCGTGATCAGGGTCCAGTTCGTCACCGCCAGCGCGAGGAAGATGGCGATGAACACGGTGCAGGACACGGCCAGCGAGGTTCTGCTGACCGAGGAGAGCGCGTCCTCGACCTTCAACTGGCCGTAGACGATCCAGGGCTGACGCCCGACCTCCCGCAGGACCCAGCCGCTCACGGAGGCGATGAACGGGAACGGGATCATCGCGGTCATCAGGTAGGCGAAGGGACGCCAGCGGATCAGCCGGTCCTTCCGGAGCAGGAGGACGGCGATGATGGTGACCGTGGAGACGCTGTAGCCGATGACCGTCATGAGGTCCATCGAGAAGCGCAGCCACTCGTCCGGCGGTGTGTAGTCGCCGGGCCCGTACTGCTCGACGAGCTGTGCCTGGACCCGGTCGATGTCGCCGTTCTCCAGGATCGCCGCCTTCATGGGCTGGGACCGCTCGATCTGGGGCAGCTGCATCTCGCCCACGGTGGCGACGAACCAGCTGGTGGGCGTGGCCACCAGGAGCGCCAGGCGCAGCGAGCCGCGGAACAGAGCGGTCTCCTTGGTGCCCCGGGCGAGGTGGTACGCGCTGATGCCGAGGACGAACACGCTGCCCGTCATCAGCGCGGCGAGCGTGATGTGGGCGAGGGCCATCAAGGCGCTGGAGTTGGTGAGCAGCGCTCCGAAGTCGGTGAGGTAGGCGGCACCGTCGCGCAGCTCGAAGCCGACGGGGTTCTGCATGAAGCCGTTGGCGATCAGGATCCAGTACGCGGAGGCGTACGCGGTCAGGGCGACCAGCCAGATGAGCGTGACGTGCACACCTCTGCGCAGCCGGCCCCAGCCGAAGATCCACATGCCGAGGAAGGTGGACTCGGCGAAGAAGGCGATGAGGGTTTCGAGGGCCAGCGGGACGCCGAAGACGTTGCCCGCGAACTTGCTCAGGCCGCTCCAGCTGAGCCCGAACTGGAACTCCATGACCAGGCCGGTGACGATGCCGACCGCGTAGTTGATGACGTAGAGCTGTCCCCAGAAGCGCGTCATGCGCTCCCGGACGGCTCGCTTGGCGGGATCACGGGTGAACGCGGCCCGGGTGTGCATGATCGCGACGAGGGGGACGACCCCCATGGTGAGGATCACGAACAGCCAGTGGATGCCGGTCGTGGCCGCGAACTGGAGTCGGGCCAGATCCGCAGCGCTCATGAGCGTCCTTCCTGGGGGACGGGTGGACGAATGGATGGGTGGAAGTGCTTCGGGCGGGTGCGGGGCCCCCGCTTCGCGTGTGCAGGTGCCGGGCGCCTTTGCCCGTCACCTGTGCGGTGACCCCTGCCAACGACCGTAGGGAGAATTGCTTATGCATTCCAAGACCGCTTTTGTCATGTGAACATAGCCATGAAGCTATAAGTGAAGGTGGAACGTGGATCTTCTTCAGTTGCGCTACTTCCAGGTCGTCGCCCGTTACGAGCACATGAGCCGGGCCGCGGAGGATCTGCGCATCGCCCAGCCCTCGCTCAGCCGCACCATCTCGCGCCTGGAGACCGAACTCGGCTCCCCGCTCTTCGACCGGAACGGCCGCCGCATCCGGCTCAACCAGTACGGCGCGATGTTCCTGCGCCACGTGGACCGTGCCCTGAGCGAGCTCGACGACGGCCGCAGGGCCGTCCGTGAGGCCCGCGACACGGGGCTCGGCCGGGTCAGCGTCGCCTCCGAGACCCTGCTGACCATCACCCCGCTGCTCGGCAGCTTCCGCGTCACCCACCCGCGCGCGGACGTTCGGCTGTTCCAGTCGGACGCCGACGAGATGAGCCGTCAACTGCGCTCCGGCGAGGTCGACTTCTGCGTGGCCTCACAGCCGCTGGCCGGGACGAACCTCGAGTCGATCGAGCTCGCCCGCGAAGAGGTGCTGCTCGCGGTTCCGCACGGGCACTGGCTGGACGGGCGAGAGAGCGTGACGATCCCCGAGATCGCCGACGAACCCTTTGTCACCACGCGCCTGGGCAACTGGCAACGCGCCCTCCTGGACCGGCTGTTCGCCTCCGAGCGGCTCACCCCGCTGCTGTCCTGCGAAGGCGACGAACCGGGCGCCAGCCAGGACATGATCAGCGCCGGCCTCGGCATCGGCTTCATCCCGGCGACGTCCCGCCAGGTCGGCAGGCACGCCCCGGTCGCCTGGGTGCACATGGACGCGCCCGACTGCTACCGGGTACTCACCCTGGTGTGGAACCGCGGCACCTATCTCTCCGAAGCCGCCCTGCATCTGCGGGAGTTCATCACCAGCAGGCCCTTCATGACGCATCACCTGCCCGACCTGCGCCGCGAGCGCGGCCGCGACGCGCCCTGACGGCCGGTCCGACGGTCCGGGGCGGGGCGGGCCCCGCGACACGGCCTGGCGGACCCGGAACTCCTTTGGTACCGTCCATGGCGCTGCCGCATCCCTGGCCCAGGACGTCGCGTGTCCGAACGGCTTGTGTGTGGTTGTCAGTCGGCAGGGGTGTCGCGTCCCCCACCGACGGCCGGCGGCACACTTCGCACGCTGCGCACCCTTCACACCCTTCGAATCCCACCTGACGGGCATCCCTGTCAGACGCGCCTCGCGCGTGGCCGGATGCCACCGAGGAGTTCCGTCATGCCCAAAATCACGTACGTCGCCGTCGACGGGACCGAGCGTTCGGTCGACGTCCCCTTCGGTACGAGCGTCATGCGCGGTGCCGTGTTCAACGACATCGACGGCATCGTCGCCCAGTGCGGCGGCAACGCGCAGTGCGCCACCTGCCACGTCTACGTCGACGAGACCACCCTGGACAAGCTGGAGCCGGCGGAGCAGAACGAGGAGTACATGCTCGACTTCACCGCCTGCAGCCGGCAGCCCAACAGCCGGCTGAGCTGCCAGCTCAGCGTGACCAGCACCCTGGACGGCCTGATCGTCCACCTCCCGGAGCGGCAGAACTGATGGCGGACAGCAGCGCACAGCCCGCTTCCGTCGTCATCGTGGGGGCCGGACAGGGCGGCTACCAGACGGCCGCCTCCCTGCGTGAGTGCGGCTATCGGGGGCGTGTCACGCTCATCAGCGCCGAGGACGCGCTCCCGTACGAGCGCCCGCCGCTGTCCAAGGCGTACCTCAAGGGCGAGGCGGACGAGACACACCTGTGGCTGCGGCCCGCGACGTACTACGGGCGCCAGTCGATCGACCTGGTGCAGGGGACCGTGGCGGGGATCGACCGGGCCGCCCGCACGGTCGCACTCGCCGACGGCTCCACGTACGACTACGGCCATCTCGTCCTGGCCACCGGAGCCCGGCCGCGCCTGCCCGGGGTGCCGGGCGCCGGACTGCGTGGCGTGCACACCCTGCGCACCGCACGGGACGCCGCCGCACTGCGGACCTCGCTCGCCGCGGCCCGGCACGCGGTGGTGGTGGGGGCGGGGTTCATCGGTCTCGAATTCGCCGCCGTGGCACGGCGGTCAGGCTGTGCGGTCACGGTGGTCGAGGCGCTGGACCGGCCGCTGGCCCGGGTGGTCTCGGCGCGGACCGCCGAGCATTTCACCCGGCTGCATCGCCGGGAGGGCGCCGAGGTGCTGTTCGGCCAGGGGATCACGGCGCTGCACGGCGACCACCGCGGAGACGTGTCGGAGGTGGAGCTGGCCGACGGCCGCCGGCTGCCCGCCGACCTGGTCCTGATCGGCGTCGGCGTCTCCCCGTCCACGGAACTGGCCGCCGACGCCGGTCTCCCGGTGGACGGCGGCATCACCGTCGACTCCCGGCTGCTGACCGGCGACCCGCACATCTCGGCCATCGGCGACTGCGCGGCGTTCCCCCAGGTGCGCTCCGGGAACCGGCTGCGGCTGGAGTCGGTGCAGAACGCCGTCGGCCATGCCCGGCTGGTCGCCGAGCGGCTGACCGGGGCCTCCCGCGCCTACGACGAACTGCCCTGGTTCTGGAGCGACCAGTTCTCGACCACGCTGCAGATCGCGGGGATCGACGAGGGGCACGACACCGAGGTGGTGCTCGGGGAGGACCCCGACGCGTTCTCGGTGCTCCTCTTCCGCGGGGAGGAGCTGCACGCGGTCGAGTCCGTCAACCGCCCCACGGACCACATGGCGGCCCGCCGGCTCCTCACCGGGGGCACCGGTCTGACGCCCGGGCGCGCCTCGGCGCCGGGGTTCGGGCTGGGGGAGTACCTCAGGGGCGGGACGGAGGCCTCGATGGTCCGCTGACCGACCCTTCACGCACGCGACCGGAATTGCGTAATCCGATTCCGTCGCGCGGTGAAAATATTCCCTTGGTGAAGAAGTCTTCACGCCTTCTTATGCTGTTCAAAGTTGGCCAAGGGTAAATCCCGGCGATGCGTTTTGCAGCATCGCCGGGATAAGAATGCTCGTTGCGTCGTGATCTTTGGCGGAAAATCGAAGTCTGTTGATTTTCCTCGTTGAGTCAGGCAGGCTATCTCCAGTCCGACGGGGGAAATTCGGCGCAGCTGTGTGCTGCGCCGCCCCCGTGCACCCGCTGATCGCAAGGGGGCACACCCATGTCTGATTCGTTGCCGAACCAGGGATTCTCCGACGCGGCCGAACTGCGCCGGATCAACCGGGCCACCGTCGAGAAGTACATGCACACCAAGGGCCAGGACCGGCTGCGTCGCCACGAGTTGTTCACCGAGGACGGCAGCGGTGGCCTGTGGACCACCGACACCGGCTCGCCCATCGCCACCCAGGGCAGGGACCGTCTGGCCGAACACGCCGTCTGGTCGCTGGAGTGCTTCCCCGACTGGGAATGGCACAACATCCGGATATTTGAGACCCAGGACCCCAACCACTTCTGGGTGGAGTGCGACGGGCGCGGGAAGATTCGCTTCGGCGACTACCCCGAGGGTTACTACGAGAACCACTTCCTCCACTCGTTCGAGCTCGAGAATGGGAAGATCAAGCAGAATCGTGAGTTCATGAACCCCTTCCAGCAGCTGCGCGCGCTCGGCATTCCGGTGCCGGAAATCAAGCGCCAGGGAATACCCACCTGAAAAGTAGGACATCACCGCTGGATCGGAGTACGTCATGGAAGACGTCATACGGGAGATTCGTATCCGCGGGGCATCACAGCAACCCGAATGGAGCGATCTTCTACAGCTGAGCCGGGTGGCCGAGGCACTCGGCGCCCGCCCCACCCTCGTCCAGGCCGACGACTTGGCGACGCTGCGCACTCTGCTGGGCAAGGTGGCGCTCGGCGAGGCCATGGTGCTGCAGTCCGGGGACTGCGCCGAGGACCCGCAGGAGTGCACCCGCCCCCACGTGGCACGCAAGGCCGCGCTGCTCGACCTGCTCGCCGGGTCGCTCGGCCTGATCACCGGCAAGCCCGTCGTCCGGGCGGGACGGATCGCCGGGCAGTTCGCCAAGCCCCGTTCCAAGCCCACCGAAGTCATCGACGGCGTCGAGCTTCCCGTCTTCCGCGGCCACATGGTCAACGGTCCCGAGCCGGACCGTGAGCGGCGGCAGGCCGACCCCCTGCGGATCCTCACCGGTTACATGGCCGCCTGCGACATCGTCGGACACATGGGCTGGCGCGACCGGGCCGAAGGGCGCGACGCCGTGGAGCCCCTGGTGTGGACCAGTCACGAGGCGCTCCTCCTCGACTACGAGATGCCCATGCTCCGCACGGACACCAGGGGCCGGCTGTTCCTGGGTTCGACCCACTGGCCGTGGATCGGCGAGCGCACCCGCCAGGTCGAGGGCGCCCACGTCGCCCTGCTCGCCGAGGTGAGCAACCCGGTGGCGTGCAAGGTCGGCCCCTCCATGGAGCCGGACGAACTGCTCGCCCTGTGCGAGCGGCTCGACCGGTGGCGCGACCCCGGCCGGCTCACGCTCATCGCGCGCATGGGAGCCAACGCCGTCGCCGACCGGCTGCCGCGCCTCGTCGAAGCCGTACGCGGCGCGGGCCACCCCGTCGTCTGGCTCAGCGACCCCATGCACGGCAACACCGTCACGGCGCCCGGCGGCCACAAGACGCGGCTCGTGGAGACCGTGTCGCTCGAGGTCGTCCGCTTCATCGAGGCCGTGCGCTCCGCGGGCGGCATCCCCGGCGGACTGCACCTGGAGACCACGCCGGACGACGTCACCGAGTGCGTCCTCGACGCGTCCGAGCTCGACTCCGTCGGGGAGCGCTACACCTCGCACTGCGATCCCCGGCTCACCCCGTCACAGGCGCTCTCCGTGGTCTCGTCCTGGACCGCCTCCTGACCTCGCACGCTCCTCTCTGCTCTGCGCGCCGAGCACGCCTGCACCAAGCACGCCTGCAACAAGCCAGGAACTGGAGCCATGACCGGAATACCCGCCATTCGTCCCTACCCCCTGCCCGCTGAGGGCGATCTGCCCCCCGCCCGTGTGACCTGGACCGCCGAAGCCGACCGGTCGGTGCTTCTCGTCCACGACATGCAGCGGTACTTTCTCCACCCGTTCCCGGGCTCCATGGGCCAGGAGCTGACCGGAAACGCCGCACGATTACGCGACCGCTGCGCCGAACTCGGCGTTCCGGTCGCCTACACCGCCCAGCCGGGCGGCATGACCGATGAACAGCGCGGTCTGCTCAAGGACTTCTGGGGCCCCGGCATGCGGCCGGAACCCGAGGACCGCCAGGTGGTCGACGCCCTCGCGCCGGCCGAGCACGACTGGATGCTCACCAAGTGGCGCTACAGCGCCTTCTTCAAGACCGACCTGCTCCGGCGGATGCGCGCCGAGGGCCGCGACCAGCTCGTCCTGTGCGGCGTCTACGCCCATGTCGGCGTACTGGCCACCGCCATCGAGGCCTTCACCCACGACATCCAGCCCTTCTTCGTCGCGGACGCCACGGCCGACTTCTCGGAGCACTACCACCGCTCGGCCCTGACCTACGCCGCCGAGCGCTGTGCCCGCGTCACCACGGTCAAGGGGCTGTTCGCATGACGTACGGTCCGCGAGGAAACCCCGGCGCCCCCGGGAACCCCGCCCCCGGCGATCTGCTCGACCGGGTGCTGGGCGCGGAGGGGGAGGCGTACGCCCTGCTGCACCGGCCCGGAGCGACCGGGCGGGGGGTCGTGGAGGTCCTGACCGGCTCGGTGTCCCTGCCCGGCACGCTGGCCGACATCCCCCTGCCGCCGCCCCCCGCCCCCGGAGCCGGCGCACACCACGAGGTGCTCGTCCTCGTCCCCTACCGGCAGCTCGCCGAGCGCGGCTTCGACTGCGCCGACGACGGGACGCCCCTGGTGGCGATGACGCTCACCGATACACAACAGCTCCCGTTCGACGCGGCGTTGGCGCGCCTGCCCGATGTGCCGACCCCGCTCGCCGGAGAGGACTTCGACGTCGACGACGAGGCGTACGAGAACGTGGTGCGCCGCATCGTCAAGGAGATGATCGGTACCGGGGAGGGCGCGAACTTCGTCATCAAGCGCACCTTCGTCGCCGACATCACGGACTACGGGCCGCTGAGCGCCCCCGCGCTGTTCCGCCGGCTCCTGGAACGCGAGTCCGGCGCCCACTGGACGTTCCTGATCCACACGGGCACCCGGACCCTGGTCGGCGCCTCGCCCGAGCGGCACGTCAGCCTCCAGGGCGGCACGGCCGTCATGAACCCCATCAGCGGCACCTACCGCTACCCGCCCTCGGGCCCCACGCTGTCGGGCGTGCTGGACTTCCTGAGCGACCGGAAGGAGACCGACGAGCTGTACATGGTCCTCGACGAGGAACTCAAGATGATGGCCCGGATCTGTCCGACGGGGGGCCGCGTCGTGGGCCCGTACCTCAAGGAAATGGCCAGGGTCGCGCACACCGAGTACTTCATCGAGGGCCGCACGGACCGGGACGTGCGCGACATCCTCCGCGAGACGATGTTCGCCCCGACGGTCACCGGCAGCCCGCTGGAGAGCGCCTGCCGCATCATCCAGCGGTACGAGCCCGGCGGGCGCGGCTTCTACAGCGGCGCCGCCGTGCTCATCGGGCGGGACGAGGACGGGGAGCGGGCCATGGACTCGGCGATCCTGATCCGCACCGCCGACATCAGCCGCGAGGGCCGCATCGCCGTCGGTGTCGGCGCCACCATCGTGCGGCACTCCGACCCGGCCTCCGAGGCCGCGGAGACCCGGGCCAAGGCGGCCGGACTCGTCGCCGCCCTCAAGGGAGACGAGAAGGAACGTTTCGCTCAACACTCGAGCGTGCGCCGCGCACTCGAGCTCCGCAACGACTCCATCGCCGACTTCTGGCTGTCCGACGCCGAGGCGCGCGCGTCGGCGCTGCCCGGACTGGCCGGGCGCAGCGTCCTCGTCGTGGACGCCGAGGACACCTTCACGTCGATGATCGACCAGCAACTGCGGTCCCTGGGGCTGCGGGTGACGGTCAGCCGGTACGACGAGCCGTACGCCTTCGAGGGGCACGACCTGGTCGTGATGGGGCCGGGCCCCGGGGACCCCGAGGAGGCCGCGCATCCCAAGATGCGGCACCTGCGCACGGCGGTCGGCACCCTGCTGAGCCAACGCCGGCCGTTCCTCGCCGTCTGCCTCAGCCACCAGGTCCTCGGACTCCGCCTCGGGCTGCCGCTGCGCCGCAGGGCGGTGCCCAACCAAGGGGTGCAGAAGGAGATCGACCTGTTCGGCGCCGCCGAACGCGTCGGCTTCTACAACACCTTCGCCCTGGTCGGCGAGGGCGACACGTTCGTCGCCGACGGAGTGGGGCCGGTCCGGGTGAGCCGGGACCCGGCCACCGGGGAGGTCCACGGGCTGCGCGGCCCGGGCTTCGCCTCCCTGCAGTTCCATCCCGAATCCGTACTCACCCGAGAAGGGCCCCGCATCGTGGGCACGGCCCTGGGCGGTCTGCTCGCGCCGGCCCGCGCCCCCGGCCCCGCCTGATCCGCCGGTCCGCCGGATCCGCCCCATGAACCGCCGGGCCGGCGCCATCCCCCGCGCCGGCCCGGCCACCCTCATGACCCAAGGGAGCACAGATGCACAGCTATGTCGTCGTGGACGCGTTCGCGCAACGGCCCCTCACCGGCAACCCCGTCGCGGTGTTCTTCGACAGTGACGACCTCACCGCCGAGCAGATGCAGCGCATCGCGCGGGAGATGAATCTCTCGGAGACCACCTTCGTGCTCCGCCCCCGGCGGGACGGGGACGTACACGTGCGGATCTTCACCCCGGTCAACGAACTGCCGTTCGCCGGACACCCGTTGCTCGGCACCGCCATCGCACTGGGCGGACGCACCGACGGGGACCGGCTGCGGATCGAGACCGCCATGGGGGTCATCCCCTTCGAGCTGGAACGCGGGCACGGGAAGAACGTCGTGGCGGCGAGCATGCGCCAGCCGGTCCCCGTGTGGGAACCGTTCGACCGCGCCGAGGAGCTCCTGGACGCCCTGGGGGTACGCGAGTCGACGCTCCCGGTGGAGATCTACCGCAACGGCCCCCGGCACGTCCTGGTCGGCTTCGAGAGCGTCGAAGCCCTGTCGAAGGCCGACCCCGACCACCGCGCCCTGGCCGCGTTCCCGGACATGGCGACCAACTGCATCGCCGGGTCCGGGAGTTCCTGGCGCAACCGGATGTTCTCGCCCGCGTACGGAGTGGTGGAGGACGCCGCGACCGGCTCCGCCGCCGGGCCCATCGCCATCCACCTCGCCCGGCACGGTCTCGCCGCGTACGGGCAGCGCATCGAGATCACCCAGGGCGTCGAGATCGGCCGCCCCTCTCCCATGAGGGCGCTCGTGCACGGCGAGGGCGACCGGGTCGACACCGTCGAGGTGTCGGGACACGGCGTCGTATCCATCGAAGGAGTGCTGCATGGCTGACCTGCCCCACCCGAACGGGACCTCCGGCGGAGCCTCCGAGGGGCGCGAGGGCGCCGCCCGCTCCGAGTCGCTCACCGGCACCCACGAAGTGGACTTCCCCGAATTCCTCGCGCCGCCCCCCGAGCCGATGGGGCTGCTGGTCTCGTGGCTGGAGACCAGCGGCGCCCACGGGGTCCGGGAGGCGCGCGCCCTGGCCCTGGCCACGGCCGACGCCCGGGGCAGAAGCTCCTCCCGCATCGTGGTGCTCAGCTCCGTGACCGACGCGGGGATCGTCTTCGCCACCCACGCCGACAGCCGCAAGGGGCGGGAACTGGCCGAGAACCCCTGGGCGTCGGGCGTCCTGTACTGGCGGGAGACCAGCCAGCAGATCACGCTCGCGGGCCCCGTGACCCGGCTGTCCGACGCCGAGGCGGACGTCCTGTGGTCCGCGCGGCCCCCCTTCACCCACGCCATGACCACCGCCTCCCGGCAGAGCCGGCTCCTGGACGACCTCGACCACGTCGCCCGGCTCCGGGCCACGGCCCGGGAGCTGGGCGGGCCGGAGCGGCCGCTGCCCCGCCCCCCGTCGTACGCGGTCTACCAACTGGCCGTCGCCTCCGTCGAGTTCTGGGCCAACGGCACCGACCGGCTGCACGAACGGCTCTGCTACGAACGCACCGGATGCGGCTGGGCCATCACCAGGCTCCAGCCGTGACCCCCACCCCTCCGCCGAACCTCCGGGAGACCCCATGACCTCGCCGCAGCCCTCCGGATCCGGCACCACCGCGCCGGTCTTCACCGACCACCACGACCTGCGGGACCGCAATCGACGAGCCGTCGAGCAGTACCTGGTGACGGGCCCGGAGGCCCGGCTGAGCCGGTACACCCTCTACACCGAGGACGGCACCGCGTCCCTCTTCTACACCGACATCGGCCGGCCCATCACCGTCCGGGGCCGGGACAACCTGAAGCGGCACAACGAGCTTTCCCTCGAGGTCCTGCCCGACTGGGAGTGGAGCGACGTCCACCTCTACGAGACACAGGACCCGGCCGTCATCTGGGTCGAGTGCGACGGCGAGGGAACGATCCGGTTCCCCGGCTATCCCGAGGGCCGCTATCGCAACCACTTCATCCACGGCTTCACGCTGCGCGACGGACGGATCGCCGCCAGCCGCGAATACACCAACCCGATCGAGCACATGCGGGCCCTCAGCATCGAGACGCCGAACATCGAGCGGAGCTGGATCCCCTCCTGAGCCGCCCCTGACACAGGCCCGCACCCGCCCGCCCGCACCCGCCGTATCCGCCGCATCCGCCCATGAGGAGACAGGCCATGAGTACCGACACCGCCCCCGGAGCAGCCCGCGCCACCCTCGACCTCGTCACCGCCGCCTGGCGGACCCAGTCCGTCTACGCGGCGGCCAAGCTGGGCCTGCCGGACCTGATCGCGGCAGGGCACACCGCGGCGCCGGACCTCGCCCGGGCGGCCGGCGCGGACGAGGACGCCGTGCGGCGCCTGCTGCGGCTGCTCGTACGCCTCGACGTCTTCACATGGGACGAGGACGGCGGGTACGGCAACACCGCGGTGGGCGACCTGCTGCGGGACCGCCCCGGCTCGCTGCGCGACGTGTGCCTGCTGTACGGCGAGGAGTTCTACCAGGCGTGGGGACACGCCATCGAGACGACCCGCACCGGCAGGCCCGGGTTCGAGAAGGCGTACGGGCAGTCGCTCGTCTCCTACCTGCACGACGACGCCGACGCCGCGAAGCGCTTCCAGCGGGTCATGCAGGCACAGGCGAACAACTTCGCCTTCGACGCGGTCCCCCGGGGGATCGACTTCAGCGCCGACCGGCACGTCGTCGACATCGCCGGCGGCAGCGGTCAGTTGCTGTCCACCGTGCTGGCCACGGCACCCGGGGCCCGGGGCACCCTCCTCGACCTCGAACACACGATTCCCATCGCCCGCGCCCACCTGGAGCGGACGGTGGGCGGCGACCGCGTCGACCTCGTCGCCGGCGACATGTTCACCAGCCCGCTCCCCGAGGAGGCGGACACCTATCTGCTGTCCCGGGTCCTCGGCGACTGGCCGGACGACGACTGCGTACGCCTCCTGGGCAACGTACGCGAGGCCATGGCGAAGCACTCCCGGCTCGTGGTCGTCGAGCTGGTCGTCCAGGACGGCCACGCCGGTCTGCTGGCTCCGCTGTGGGACCTGCACCTGATGGTCGTCAACGGCGGCCACCAGCGCACCTTCGGCGAATACGCCGAGCTGGCCGCACGCACCGGCCTCTCCGTCGAGCGTTCCGTGCAACTTCCCATGGAAGCCACGGCGTTGGTCCTGACCCCGGCCGGCTGACCATGACGTGCCGACGGCCGGCGACCGGCATCCTCCTGCCGGGACACGCGATCCATCACGACTGCGGAACAGGTCATCCCATGAAGGAGATTCCATGGCGCCCCACTCATGCCCCAGACACCACGCACGGGACATCGCGGCCGGTCCCGCTCTCTGCGAGCCCTGCGCCGGACAACTGGAACATCGGCTGCGCGCACTTCCCGGTCTCCACCAGGACTGCCTGCACCACGTCCTATCGACATCCCGGCGAAGGAATCCGACGAAAGTCTCCGGCAGCCGCAAGCGGGATCATCTCAACGTCGCCGCGCTCGACGCCCGTAACGACCTGATCCCGGTCCTGACCTCCTGGTCGGGACTGGTCGCCGAGGGGCTCGGGACCGCCGTACCGCATCGCTCCGTCGTCCACCTGGCGGACTATCTCCTGCTCAACCTGGAGTGGCTCACCGCCCATCCCTCGGCCGCCGACTTCGCGGACGAGATCGAGAGCCTCCACACGGAACTGCTCCGCGCGATCGATCCCGAGGCCGGTGACCGCAGGCCACCCGTCACGGAGTGTGTCGTGGAGGCCTGTACGGGGACGATCAACGCCTCGCCGCAGAGCATCGGGAAAGCCGGAACGAGGAGCATCAGCTGTTCCGCGGGGCATGCGTGGGAGATGCGCGAGTGGCTCACCCTGCGGCACCTCATGGACCGGCGACGGAAGGACGCCGCATGACCAGGCTGCCGCGCCACAGACTCGTGCCGACGAATGTGGCCGCCCTCGCGGCGGGCGTGTCCGAGGCGACCATCCGCAAGTGGGTGAGCCGCGGGAAGATCACTCGCTACGGCACACCGGGCCGCTCCGAGTTCGACATCGAGGAACTCACACAGATCGCCCTGCGACGCCGGTCCTGAGACGGGACGCGTCGGGCCGGTGGGCGGTGCGCCGGACGGACGCGGCCTTCAGGACCCCGGCCAGGCGCACCACGCGCTCGGCCTGGACACGGGCCGCGTTCCGGGTGACGTCGCCGACCGGGAGGGTGCCGCTCCCGTCATGGTGCGCGGTGCCGTACGGATTGCCGTCGACGAACTTGTCCGGGTGGGTGAAGCCGGGGGTGACGACGATGCCGCCGAAGTGGTGGAAGGAGTTCATGAGGGCGAGGAGGGTCGACTCGTTGCCCCCGTGGGGGCTGGCGGTGGAGGTGAAGCCGCTGTAGATCTTGTCGGCCAGCGCCTCCCTCTTCCACGCACCGCCCAGGGACTCGATGAACCGGGCGAGCTGGGCCGCGATGTTCCCGAACCGGGTCGGCGACCCCAGGAGCACGGCGTCCGCCCACAGGACGTCGCCCACCGCGGCGACGGAGATGTCGGCGGTCGCCGCCGCGTTGGCCACCCGGGCGGGCAGGGAGTCGGCGGACCCCCGCGGTTCGAGTTCCGCGACCTTGCGCAGCCGCACTTCGGCGCCGGCCTTCTCGGCGGCGTCGGAGAGCTCGCGGGCGATGTCCGCGACATGGCCGGTGGCGGAGTGGTAGATGACGGCGACCTTCACGGTGGTGTCCGTCTCCGGGTGGACGAGGGACGTGCGATCGTCCTTCACGGGTACTCCCATCGGTCTCGTACTCCCATCGGTCTCGGCCGGGGCCGGCGCCACGGGCGCCGGCCCCGGCCTCGTCTTGACGGTCCTCACCACTCGACCAGCGCGAGCCCCGCCGACATGCCGCCGCCGAAGCCCGCCAGGAGGATCAGGTCCCCCGGGCGGAAGGCGCCCGCGCGGGCGGCCGCGTCCAGGGTGACCGGGATCGAGGCGGCTCCCGTGTTGCCGTAGTGCGTCAGGGTCCGGTGCGAGGTGGCACGGGGCAGACCGAGGTCCGCCGTGACGGCGTCGAGCAGGACGCCGTTGGCCTGATGCGGGACGAAGTGAGCGATGTCGTCGGGTACGGCACCGGCCTCATGGAGGAACTGCTTGGTCAGCCGCGGCAACTGCTCCGTGACGAATCGGCGCACCTCGCGCCCGTCCATCGCGAAGTACTGCAGACCGGCCTCGAGGGCGGCCCGGTCGCCGGGCAGCCGGCTGCCGCCCGCGGGCACCTCGATCAGCCCCGTCAGCTCGCCGAACGTGTGCAGTGCCAGATGCCGGACGCGCGGGCCCCGCGCGGCCGGACCCAGGACCAGGGCGCCGGCGCCGTCCCCGAACAGCACGACCGTCCGGCGGTCGGCCGGGTTCAGGATGCGCGAGTACAGGTCGGCGCCGATGACCAGCGCGTGACCGCCCCGCCGGGCGAGGAGGCCCTCGGCCACGGACAGGGCGAACACGCTGCCGGAACAGACGGCGTTGACGTCGAACGCGGCCGCGCCCGTCGCACCGAGGCCGTGCTGCACATAGGCCGCCGTGGGCGGCTGGGGACGGT
Source organism: Streptomyces sp. NPDC091289 (assembly GCF_044757365.1). Lineage (NCBI taxonomy): Bacteria > Bacillati > Actinomycetota > Actinomycetes > Kitasatosporales > Streptomycetaceae > Streptomyces > Streptomyces sp. NPDC091289. The sequence goes on along the minus strand of NZ_JBIVUT010000022.1, from coordinate 54,070 downwards.
CCGGTGTGGAGGTGGCGACCACGATCACGGACAACTGGTCCGCGGTGATGCCGGCCGACCGCAACGCGGCCCGCCCGGCAGCCGTGGCCAGATCCGAGGTCGCCTGGTCGGGGGCGGCCCAGCGGCGTTCCCGGATCGCCGTCTTACGCCTGATCCAGGCGTCGTCGACTCCGGCCGCCGCGCCGACGTCGTCGTTGGAGACGATCCGGTCCGGCAGACAGGCACCCGTACCGAGGATCCCTAGGTCGCTCATGCGCATGCCCCCTCGGGGAAGGAAGTGAACGGAACGTGCGGTCAGCGCCTCTCGTAGACGCGCTTGTGGCCGCGGAGCGCGGCCAGCCGGAACGGCCCGGTGGTCTCCGCGGGAGTGGGGTGGTCGCCGCCGTCGGTCGGGAAGGAGTGCTCGTGCAGTGCGCGGTAGCGGGCGTAGTCGACCGGCTTCCGCCGGTCGATCGCCTCGCGGTGCTCCGCGGTCCGCAGGTGGTCGCGGTAGCCGGGCGCCACGGTCCCGGCGAAGAACTCGGCGACGCTGCCGGAGCCGTAGCTGAGGAGACCGACACACTGCCCGGTCAGGTCGCCCGCCCCGTCGAGCAGCGAGGCGAGGCCGAGGTACACCGACGCGGTGTAGCTGTTGCCGAGGACGGAGTTGTAGGCGGTGGTCCGCCCGATGTCCCGCGCGACCCGTGCCTCGTCGGTGTCGTACCCGCAGGAGTTCAGCAGGGAGCGGTGCGCCTTGTAGGCCATCTTCGTGAACGGCTGGTGGTAGCAGAACGCGCTGAACGCGTCCAGCGCGCGGCCGCCCTGCTCCGTGTAGTCCTTCCAGGTGCCCTGCACCGCCTGCAGATACGCGGTGATCGACTCCTGTCCGTCGACCAGGGCGGCGTCGCGGTAGTTCGGCCGCCAGAAGTCCATGACGTCGGCGGTGAACAGGCCCGACGGTTCCTCGACGCGCAGCAGCGCCGGGTCCGCCCCGACCAGCATCGCCACCGCCGCCGCGCCCTGGGTCGCCTCGCCCGGGCTGTCCAGCTCGTACGTGGAGATGTCGCTCGCGATCACGAGGACCTGCTGCGCGGGGTCGCGGTGCACGAGGCCGATGGCGAACTGCAGGGCTGCCGTCGCCCCGTAGCAGGCCTGCTTCAGCTCGACGACCCTGGTGGCCGACGGCAGCCCGAGCAGCGAATGCACGTACACACCGGCCGACTTCGCCTGGTCGATCGACGACTCGGTCGCGAGGACGACCGTCCGGATCCGGTCGAAGCCGTGCCGGGCGACGATGGGTGCGGCGGCGGCCGCGCCCATCGTCACGATGTCCTCGTCGGCGCCGGGTACGCTCATCGACCGCTGGCCGATCCCCAGGTGGTACTTGCCGATGTCGGTGCCGTTGTGCTCGGCGAGTGCCGTGTGCGGCAGGACGAACTCGGTGGTCGCGAACGAGAGATCATGGATTCCGACCGCGGTCTCGCTGGCCATGTCCTACACACCGACCTTTGCCGTCGTGTTCCCGCGTTCCAGCTGGACGTGGGCGCGCATGAGCTCACCCGGGTTCGTCTGCGCGGCGAGGAGCGACAGTTCCCCGCACAGCACGGTCGCCGCCGCGATGACGGCGAGACGGCGGGCGTTCTCGCCGGGGGCGCGGTCGGCCGTGCACCCGAGCCGGGTCAGATTGGTCTCCACGAATTCGAGCCCCTTGCCGTTGCCGACCGTGCCCACGATCAGGTTCGGCAGGGTGCAGGAGAAGTAGAGGTCGCCGTCCCGGTCCTCGGCCATGGTGACGCCCTGGGACCCTTCGACGATGTTGGCCGCGTCCTGGCCCGTGGCCAGATAGAACCCGAGCAGCATGTTCGCGAAGTGGGCGTTGGCCGAGCGGATGCCACCGGCGAGCAGGGTGCCGAGCATGTTCTTGCGGATGTTCAGCTGGACGATCTTGGCGGCCGATGTGCGCAGTACGCCGGCGACCACGTCACGCGGTACGAGCAGCTCCGTGACCACGTTCTTGCCGCGACCGAGGATGCCGTTGATCGCGGTCGCCTTCTTGTCCGTGCAGTAGTTCCCCGAGATCGACCCGTAGGAGATGCCCGGGACGGTCTGCAGCAGATGCTTGAGGAGCGCGTCGGAGGCGAGGGTCGCCATGTTGTGCCCGGAGGCGTCGCCGGTGGTGAACTCGAACCGGATGAACAGCAGGTTGGCCGTGATCTCGTGCCGGACGCCGATCAGCTCCGCGTACCTGCTGCAGGTGCGCACCACCTCGCGAAGCTCGTCGAACCGGGCGTCGACGGCCCGTGCGGCCAGGTACGCGGTCTGCGCGTCCGTCGCCTCGACGAGGACGGAGCGTGTCATCCGTTCGTCGACGAGGGTGGCGACGATGCCCTCCTCGACCAGCATGGAGATCTTCGCTCCACGGCCCACCGAGGGCCACAGCGGCGACTCGTAGGTGGCGAGCGGGACAGGGGTCTCGGTGGTGGCGGTGTTCCCCGACAGACGGAGGGGCCCCACCCACTTCATCGGAACACCGGCTATGGCGTGTGTGTCGGTCATCGCGTGCTTCCCGTCATCTCGTGGAGGGCGTCGAAGGAACTGGAGCGCAGGGCGAGCCGGCCGGTGTCGATGCCGCGGTCGTCGCAGAAGGCGCGGAGGGCGCCGTGGATCTGCAGATCGCAGCGCGTCAGCTCGGCCGGGGTGCGGGCGCCGAGCATGGTCTGCAGGGCCCCCAGCTGGTCGAGCCAGGTCGAGATCTGCGCGACCAGGGCCGTGACACCGCCGTCCATCAGCGTGCGGAGGAACCCCCCGGACACACCGACGCCGGATGCGCCGAGCGCCAGCGCGCGTACGACGTCGAGCGGATGGCGGACGCCTCCGGAGGCGAGCACGGGGATCCCGGGGTCCCGCGCGTCCAGCAGACAGGCGGCGGTGGACAGTCCCCAGCCGTGGAGGTACGCGTAGTCGGCGAGTTCCCTCCTGCCGTTCTCGATCCGGGCGAAGTCCGTGCCGCCCCGGCCACCGAGGTCCGCCACCCGTACGCCCAGGTCCTGCAGGGTCAGGACGGTTTCACGGCTCAGCCCGAAGCCGACCTCCTTGACGATCACCGGGACGTCGACGGCCGACGCGATCCTCTCGATCTGCGGGACCCAGGACGAGAACGACCGGTCCCCCTCGGGCATCACCGTTTCCTGCACCGTGTTGATGTGGATCTGCAGGGCGTCTGCCTCCAGGAGGCCGATGGCCCGCCGCGCCTTGTCGACCGAGGCCGTCGCGTTGATGTTCGCCATGACGAAGCCGTCGGGGTTCTCCTGGCGCAGCACGCGGAACGTGTCGGCACACGACGGGTCCTTGAAGTACGCGCTCATGGATCCCGACGCGATGGGCACCCCCGTCTCCCGGGCGGCGATGGCCAGGTCCCGGTTGATGGCGCCGGTGTTCGTGCTGCCGCCGGTCATCGCGTTGATGTACAGCGGGACCTGCCAGGCGATGCCGGCGAACGTCGTGGCCAGGGAGACGTCCGGCCGGTCGATGCCGGCCAGCGCGTGGTGGACGAACGACACCTCGTCGAACTGGTTGCCTCCGCCGAGTGCTTGCTGCTGTTCGACGGCGAGCCGGACGTGGTCGTCCTTGCGTTGGGAGATCATTTCTCATTCCCTTCCATGGCGGGGCGGACGGGCAGGGGCCGTACCCCCGCCGCTGCCCACCGCTCCCGTACGAGTGAGATGTCCGAGGGGGCTTCGGCGTCCAGCAGGGCGATGCCGCAGTCGCCGCCCCCCGCCCCCGAGGGTTTGGCCGCGCCGCCGACGGCTTCGGCGGCGTCGCACAGGGCCGTCAGCCCGGGGGTGAAGATGCCCAGCCCGAGCTCGTCGTCCAGCCGGGCCAGCTCCCGCCGGGCGCGGCGGATCTGATGCAGCAGACCGGGGCCGTCGCCCAGCCGGAACGCGGTGATCGAGGCGCGCACACAGTCGGTCGTGGTCTCCAGGAACCTCCGGTGGGAGGCGCCGCCCCGCCGGGTCCTGCGGTCCAGGCCGGACACCAGGGACGTGGTGGAGGCAGGCTTTCCGGTCCAGCCGACCTCCAGCGCGAGGCCGGGGGGCGGCGGTGGCAGCCGGCTCACCTCGAAACCCGGCCAGGGGGCGCGGAGCGCCTCCTCGACGCCCCGGCGTCGGGCCAGATCGAGCACGGCGGCCCGGTCGGGCGCCCGGTACGCGATCCAGCCGCCCCAGGTGCCGGCGGCGAGATCACCGCCGGAGGCCCTGCTGTCGATGCCCGCCGTCGCGAGCATGGCCAGCCGGAACCGGGTGTCGGGCGGCAGCTCCAGATCGTGGAGGGCGGCCACCGCCGCGACGGTCGCCACCACCACCGCGCCGCTCGAACCCAGACCGAACTTCGTCCCGTTGTCGTGCAGACGGCTACTGACCGAGACATCCAGCGAGGGCGGGGGCAGACCGCGTCCGGTCAGCAGCCGGCCCATGACCTCGATCGCCGACACCACGTGCTTCAGGCCGCCCGGAGCGGGCCCCCCGCAGTCGCTGAGCCGTCCGTCGTGCCAGCGCCACCGCCCCTGGTCCGGAACGAGGTCGGAGGAGACCACGACGTCGGCGCCGCCGGCCCCGGAGCCGCGGCCGGACACGCTGACGGTGACATGCCGGTCGACCGCCACCAGGATCGCCGGGTTGCCCGGCTCCACCACGGCGTACTCGCCCGCGACGAACAGCTTGCCCGGCGCCCGTCGTACGACGGTGTGCTGCCGGGTCATCGTTCGTCCTCGGCCAGCAGACGGGCGCCCGGACCCCGGCCGGCGACGAGAACCGAGCCGCCCCCAGCGGCACTTCGCACCACCCCGGCCACCCGGTCCGCGTCCGCGCGACGGCAGAGCACCTTGACGTTCGGCCCGGCGTCCATGGTCGCGTAGGCCGGAACGCCGTCCCGCCGGAGCCGCAGCACGCTGTCGAGCACGTCGAGCGTGGGCGCCGACAGATAGCGCACCGCCGGGCGGGCCGCCAGCATCGTCGCGTGCATGCCGAGCGCGTTCCGTTCCGCGATCTCTCCCACCGCATCGAGGTCGCCCCGGCGCAGCGCCCCCCGCATGTCGACGAGGTCGCCCTCGCTGGAGGCGGCCCACGGCCCGTACAGCGGGGAGGTCTGGACGGTCCGCCGCATGGCCTCACGGCTGGACACCTCCTTGGGCCCCGCGTTGACCACGGCGATGACCAGGGCGGGGTCGAACTCCGCCGCGGGCACCGGTTCGGCGTACGAGCCCAGGTCCGCGTCCCCGGCCGAACCGGTGGGCGGGCCGGCGTGCCAGATCGCGAAGTCACCGAAGATCGACCGCGACGCCGATCCCGATCCCCGCCGGGCCAGACGCGACAGCGCCGTCGCGTCGAGACCGAGCCCGTACGCGGCGGAAGCGGCGACGGCGAGGGCGGCGAACCCGCTCGCGGAGGACGCGAGCCCCGCCCCGGTGGGAACGGTGTTCCTGGAGTCGACGGCAGCGCGCCGGGAGGAGCCCGCCCGCTCCCGCACCAGTGCCAGGAAGGCGGTGACGCGTTGCCGCGCCTCGCCCTCCAGGGGGACGCCGTCGAGCGTCACTTCGTCGTGTTCGGCCTTGGGGTCGAGCCGGACGCGGGTGGTCGTCGGGAGGATGTCCAGGGTCATCGACAGGCTGTCCGTACGCGGCAGGAAGAGCCGCTCGTCCCGCTTGCCCCAGTACTTGATCAGCGCGATGTTCGGGTGCGCGACGGCGGTGGCGCTCCCCGCGGCACCGTGCTCCCGGGTTCGGTCCGGAGCGGGCAGATGGTCAGGGCGCATGGCCGGCGAACCTCCTCAGCGGCAGCACCCAGGTCTGCACGGCGCCGGCCTCGTGCAGCTTCCGGGTGACCTCGCTCGCCTGCCACGACCGGGTCAGGGCGACCATGCAGCCGCCCATGCCGCCCCCGGTCATCTTGGCCCCGAGCGCGCCGGCGGTGCGGGCGGCCTCCACCAGCGTGTCGATCCGGTCGATGCTGAGGCCCGCCGCGCGGAGCAGTTCGTGGTAGTCGGTGAGCCGGGAGCCGAGCTCCTCCGGCCTGCCGTCGGCGAAGGCGTGCCGGGCCTCCTCGGTCAGGTCCGAGGCCCGGCGCACGAATCTCTCCTGCGATCCGGGATGACGCAGAAACCCCTCCCGCAACAGCTCGACCGCGTCCTTGGTCCGGCCCACGACGCCGCTGTCCGCGATGATGAACAACCCTTCGCAGCCGACGGCCAGTTCCTGGGCCTCGCCCGCCTGGAACAGCAGCGGGGCGGAGGCCCCGACGGCCATGGCGTCGACGCCGCTGGCCCGGCCGTGCGTCACGTTCTCCGCCGTCTGAACCAGGTCGAAGGCGGTGCTCCGCGAGATCTCGCGGTCGAAGAGATCCGCCAGGGCCAGCACGACCGCACGCGCGCACGCCGCGCTGGAACCGAGCCCCCGGCCGGGCGGGATCGCACAGTCGATGACCATGTCGAGATGCAGCCGGTCGGTCACCCCCGTGGCCGCCCTGAATTCGGCGGTCAGCTTCCGCAGGCTCTCAGAGGCCTGCGTCACCATCGGCCTCGACGCCGAACCGGTCATCGTGAGCGACATGTCGTGCGGGCCGTCGGGGGAGTGGGGGGACCATCCGACGCTTGCCGTGGCGGTCAGTTGCGGAATCGGAAGAGCGAGCGCCGGAGCTCCGTAGACGACCGCGTGTTCGCCCAGCAGAATAGCCTTGGCGTGGGCGCGGCCGATGCCGACCGAGCGAGCCCGGTGGCTTTTCGGTAACCCCTTCGCTGAGTTCGGTGGAATCAACACACTCAGCTCCGCTTGTCGTTTCTGCATCGGAATCGCATCATCCAGATTTCTGGAAAGAGCGTGCGGGGATTCTTGGAAAGAGCGTGCAGGGAATGGGCGCCGCGATCCCCCGCAAGCCCTTGTCCTTCACATACCGACGGGTGAGGAGTTATCCGGCATCGGCGGTCAGCATCTTCTCCACCCGGGTCTGCCACTGGTAGTACTTCTGGATCTTGTGGTATTCGCCCTTGGGTGTCGCCGTGACGCCGTAGACGTACCGATGGCCGGCGGAGCCGAGCGGAGCGTCCTTCACCAACTGCTCGATCCTGGGATCGATCCGCACCGGAAGCGCCATGGGGTCCGGCGTGTTGACCGAGTAGGTGACCCGCTCGATCTTCGAGGAATCCCAGCTCAGGGTCACGTATATCGCGAACGCCTGCTCGCCGAACCTCAGCAGCTCCTCGCTCGGTTCCGGCAGGCCGCTTGCCCGGAGAATCGCCTGGATGCCCCGGGGCTCGAAGCTTTCGGGCGAGGCTCCGGTGAAGTACAGATTCACCGTCCGCTTCGCATAGTCGAACCCGACCACGCTGACCGTGTCGGTCATGCCGTACTGGTCGAACAGGCCGAGGTTCTCGGAGACTCCGCTCGGCATCGACGGCAGGGCGGCGAGCTCGGACGCCGACTGGAGGCTGTCCGGGCGGAAGAAGGACCAGGCCTTCTTGAATCCGCCGACGGCTCCGAAGTCGATGCCGTAGCAGTCGACGGGGAATTTCCGGTGGACTTCGTCGAGAAGGCTGCCGACCGGGTGGTCCGTCTTCGCCGTGAGGCCGTTCGACAGGGCGACGGCATAGGGGTCGATGTCCTTGGGGAGCAGAGTGAAGCGGCAGTCGAGATCTCCCGCGTCGCTCGTTCCCGTCTGTACCCGGAAAGAAATCACGGACTGCGCGATCACGTCTTCGTACGCGGTCAGAATGGGCCGGACCGTGTCGCTCCGGCAGGGTGCGCCGACCACCCGGGTCGTTTCCTCGATGGCCGAGTAGAGCTCTGTCAGCTCAGCGGATTCCGACATTTTTCCTCCACATATCGACAGGACGCCCTGGGGCGTCCGGTGGGAGCAGGGGACATCACCGCGGTACCGAAACCGGTGGTGCGGGGAGGCGCCGTCGACGCGGAACGGGGAGTGGCGTGATGACAGGGCCGTGTCGCTCACGGGGCTGTCGGCCACCTCTGCCGCCGCTCATGCGGGCGCGGCGCCCGCGTTGAGCAACGCGGGCGCTTTTGGGCAGGGTTGGTGTGCAGAAATAGTGACACGCGTGCCACCTCCGCACCAAGGGCCCCTCGGAGTGACGTGGGTCACGCCGTGCGGGGCGTCGGTCACCGGCACCCGCACGGGCGCACGGGCACACGGGCGTACGGGAAAGGGGCGCCCCCCGCGTCGCGACGCATTCGCCGCGACGAAGAGGACGCCCCCCAGGGCCGTACGAGCCGCTACGCGGTGGCCGCCGCCGCGTCCGCCGCCTGGGCCTTCAGCGCGCGCTCCACACCGGACCGCGACTCCGACATCAGCCGGCGCAGGGCCGCGCTCGGCCCGGCCGAGTCCAGCCACGCGTCCGTGGCGTCCAGCGTCTCCTGCGAGACCTGGAGGGCCGGGTAGAGGCCCACGATGATCTGCTGGGCCATCTCGTGGCTGCGCGATTCCGAGACGTCCTTCACCGAGGCGAAGTACTTCTCCGTGTACGGGGCCAGCAGCTCGCGCTGGTCCGCCTGGACGAAGCCGCTGATGACCGCTTCCTGGAGCGAGTTGGGCAGCTTGCCGGACTCCACGACCGAGGCCCACGCCTCGGCCTTGGCCGCCTCGGACGGCTGGGCCGCCCGCGCGGAGGCCGCGTGGCGCTCGCCCGCCGCCGTCCTGTCCCGCTCGTACTCGGCGGCGATCTCCTCCTCGTCCAGCAGGCCGGCCGCCGCCAGCCGCTGCACGAACGCCCACCGCAGCTCGGTGTCGACGGCCAGGCCCTCGATCGACTCGGTGCCGTCCAGCAGCGACTGGAGCAGGTCCAGCTGCTGCGGGTTGCGGGCCGTCGCCGCGAAGGCGCGGGCCCAGGCCAGCTGGTGGTCGCTGCCCGGCTCCGACGCGTGCAGGTGCGCCAGCGTCGCGTCGGTCCACTGGTTGAGCGCGCCCTCACGGGTCTCCGGCGCGGCGTACAGGTCCAGCGCCAGCTTCACCTGGCGGTGCAGCGACTGGACGACGCCGATGTCCGACTCCTTGCCGATGCCGGAGAGCACCAGCGCGAGGTAGTCGCGGGTCGCCAGCTCGCCGTCGCGCGTCATGTCCCAGGCCGAGGCCCAGCTCAGGGCGCGAGGCAGCGACTCGGTGAAGTCGCCCAGGTGCTCGGTGACGACGCGCAGCGACTCGGCGTCGAGGCGGACCTTCGCGTACGAGAGGTCGTCGTCGTTGAGCAGGACGACCGCCGGACGGGCCTTGCCCACCAGGGCGGGCACGTCGGTGCGCTCGCCGTCGACGTCCAGCTCGATCCGGTCGGTGCGCACGAGCTTGCCGTCCGCGTCGAGGTCGTAGGCGCCGATGGCGATGCGGTGCGGGCGCAGCGTCGGCTCGCCCTTCGCGCCGGCGGGCAGCGCGGGGGCCTCCTGGAGCACGGTGAAGGAGGTGACGACGCCGTTCGCGTCGGTCTCGATCTCCGGGCGCAGGATGTTGATGCCGGCCGTCTCCAGCCACGCCTTCGACCAGGTCTTCAGATCGCGTCCTGAGGTCTTCTCCAGCGCGCCCAGCAGATCGGAGAGGCGGGTGTTGCCGAAGGCGTGCGCCTTGAAGTACGCCTGCACGCCCTGGAAGAACGCGTCCTTGCCGACGTACGCCACGAGCTGCTTGAGCACCGAGGCGCCCTTGGCGTACGTGATCCCGTCGAAGTTGACGAGGACGTCGTCCAGGTCGCTGATGTCCGCCATGATCGGGTGCGTGGAGGGCAGCTGGTCCTGCCGGTACGCCCAGGTCTTCATCGAGTTGGCGAAAGTGGTCCAGGAGTGCGGCCACTTCGAGCCCGCCGCGTCCGCCTGGCAGGCGATCGAGGTGTAGGTGGCGAACGACTCGTTCAGCCAGAGGTCGTTCCACCACTCCATCGTGACGAGGTCGCCGAACCACATGTGGGCCAGCTCGTGCAGGATGGTCTCGGCCCGCACCTCGTACGCCGCGTCCGTCACCTTGGAGCGGAAGACGTACTGGTCGCGGATGGTGACCGCGCCCGCGTTCTCCATCGCGCCCGCGTTGAACTCCGGGACGAAGAGCTGGTCGTACTTGGCGAACGGGTACGCGTAGTCGAACTTCTCCTGGAACCACGCGAAGCCCTGCCGGGTGACGGCGAAGATGTCGTCCGCGTCCAGGTACTCCGCCAGCGAGGGGCGGCAGTAGATGCCGAGCGGGACGGTCTGGCCGTCCTTCTCGTAGCTGCTGTGCACCGCGTGGTACGGGCCCACGATGAGGGCCGTGATGTACGTGGAGATGCGCGGCGTCGGCTCGAAGGACCAGACGTCGTCCTTCGGCTCCGGCGTCGGGGAGTTCGAGATGACCGTCCAGCCGGACGGGGCCTTCACGGTGAACGCGAAGGTCGCCTTCAGGTCGGGCTGCTCGAACGAGGCGAAGACGCGGCGCGCGTCCGGGACCTCGAACTGCGTGTACAGATAGGCCTGTTCGTCGACCGGGTCGACGAACCGGTGCAGGCCCTCACCGGTGTTGGTGTACGCGCAGTCGGCGACGACCTTCAGCTCGTTGACGCCCTCGCGCAGATCCGGCAGCGCGATCCGCGCGTCGCGGAACACGGCGGCCACGTCCAGGTCCTCGCCGTTCAGCACCACGTCGTGGACGGCCGGGGCGACCAGGTCGATGAACGACTCCGCACCCGCCTCCGCGCAGTCGAAGCGCACGGTGGTCACGGACCGGTAGGTGCCGCCCTCCTGCGCTCCGGAGAGGTCGAGATCGATCTCGTACGCGTCCACGGTCAGCAGGCGCGCCCGCTCCTGTGCCTCTTCGCGGGTCAGATTCGTGCCAGGCACGCGGTCATCTCCTTCGATGGTGACGTTTCGGATCATCCTTCCACGTTCGCCCCCGCCGGACGACGGGTAGCGCCTCCTCTCCTACCGGTGGTAGCATCGATGGTATGAAGATCAGTGTGAGTCTGCCCCAGGAGGATGTCGCCTTCGTCGACGAGTACGCGGCGAAGACCGACGCCGATTCCCGGTCCGCCGTCATACACGCCGCTATCGAGTTGCTGCGTACCGCAGGCCTGGAGGCGGAGTACACCGAGGCGTTCCAGGAGTGGGACGCGAGTGAGGACGCCGCTCTGTGGGACCGCACGGTGGCCGACGGGCTCACGGATGCGTAGGGGCGACATCCACCTCGTGGACCTTGAGCCCGCGCGGGGGAGTGAAGCCAACAAGGTGCGTCCGGCGGTGATCGTCTCCAACAACGCCGCCAACCGGTCGGCCGAGGTGTCCGGCAGGGGCGTCGTCGCCGTGGTACCCCTGACCTCGAACACCTCGCGGATCCTGAGCTTCCAGGTCCTCCTCGCCGCGGAAGAGTGCCACCTCCCGCAGAACTCCAAGGCCCAGTGCGAACAGATCCGGGCCATCTCCCCCGAGCGGATCCTGAAGCGCATCGGTGAGGTGCCCCGTCAGCGCATGGCCGAGATCGACACGGCCCTCCGCCGCCATCTCGCGCTCTGAACCCTCGGCACACGCGAAGGGGCGGCCACCGGTGCACTCCGGTGGCCGCCCCTTGCCTTACGCGTACGGGTGACGCCGCTGGTCAGCCCTTCAGCTCGGCCGCCACCAGCTCCGCGATCTGCACGGCGTTCAGCGCCGCGCCCTTGCGGAGGTTGTCGTTGGAGACGAACAGGGCGAGGCCGTTCTCCACCGTCTCGTCGACCCGGATGCGGCCCACGAAGGAGGCGTCCTTGCCGGCCGCCTGGAGCGGGGTCGGGATCTCCGAGAGCTCGACGCCCTCGGCGTCCTTCAGCAGCTCGTAGGCGCGCTCGACGCCGATCGGGCGGGCGAAGCGGGCGTTGATCTGGAGCGAGTGGCCGGAGAAGACCGGGACCCGGACGCAGGTGCCGGACACCTTCAGCTCCGGGATCTCCAGGATCTTGCGGGACTCGTTGCGGAGCTTCTGCTCCTCGTCCGTCTCGAACGAGCCGTCGTCCACGATCGAGCCCGCCAGCGGCAGCACGTTGAAGGCGATCGGGCGCTTGTAGACGGCCGGCTCGGGGAAGTCCACGGCCTCTCCGTCGTGGGCCAGCTTCTCGGCCTCGGCGACGACCTTGGCCGCCTGGCCGTGCAGCTCGGCGACGCCGGCCACCCCGGAGCCGGACACGGCCTGGTAGGTGGCGACGGTCAGGGTTTCGAGACCGGCCTCGTCGTGCAGCGGGCGCAGCACGGGCATCGCGGCCATCGTCGTGCAGTTCGGGTTGGCGATGATGCCCTTGGGGCGGACCTTCGCCGCGTGCGGGTTGACCTCGGAGACGACGAGCGGGACCTCGGGGTCCTTGCGCCAGGCGGAGGAGTTGTCGATCACCACGGCGCCCTGGCCGGCGACCTTCTCGGCCAGCGCCTTCGAGGTCGCGCCGCCGGCGGAGAACAGCACGATGTCCAGGCCGGTGTAGTCGGCCGTGGAGGCGTCCTCGACGGTGACGGCGGAGCCCTTGAAGTCGATCGTGGAGCCCGCGGACCGGGCGGAGGCGAACAGCCGCAGCTCGTCGACCGGGAAGTCCCGGTCGGCCAGGATCCTGAGCATGACTGTGCCGACCTGACCGGTGGCGCCGACGATTCCGACCTTCACGAGGACTCCTCTGTTCTGACGTCTGCACGTCCGTGCTGCTGTGCGGTCCGTTTGCCGCTCCATGATGCGTATGTCCCGGCCCGCCTTGTCCAATCCATTGTCCGACCTGCGGACTCTCCGCGCGAGGTCCGCAGGTTCTGCGGCTTCCTTGTGCCGGAAGGGAAACATCTGCGGCGGCGGCCGGGCCGTGTGACCAGGAACACGCACTGCGGGGCACACGCACGGCGGGGCGGGTGCTCGTGAGAGCGCCCGCCCCGCCGTCCTGTCGATGGGATCCGTTACGGCGTGACCTTCTCGATCACGACGCTGCCGGTGCCCGCGGCGGTGCCGCGCGCGTTGACCAGCTGGACCTCGCCGAAGAACTGACGGCCCTCGGGAGCCGCTCCGGCGACCACGACCTCGGCGCCGACCTGGGCCGACGCACCGTTGGCCAGGTTCACGTCCTTGGTGGAGTCGACCTTGATCGTGCCGAGCGCGGCCGAGTAGAACACGTCGCGGTAGTCGTACGTGGTGGTCCCGGCCGGGACCGAGTAGCCGTCGATGACGACCGTGTACGTGCCCGCGGCGGGCTTGACCAGGCTGACCGACTCCTCGGAACCGGCGGTGGTCGAGCTGCCGACCTGCGTCGCGCCCCGGAAGACGTACAGGTCGATGTCCGCGTTGGCGTCCGAGGTGCCCCCGACGGCGATGTCGAGCTTCTCGACACCCTCGCCGATGGTGACCGTGGTCTCACGGGTCTCACCCGTGGCGATCGACGGCTTGTCCACCTTGGCCGAGCCCAGCGAGCCGCCCTTGAGCTTGCCCTGGAGGGCGGCGGCGCCGTTGGTGACCGTCCACTCCACCGCGGCGGGAGTGCCGACCTTCGCCTCGGCGATGGTCTGCACCGCCGGGTCGAAGGCAACACCGAGCAGCGAGACATCCAGCTTGAACGGGTTGTCCAGCAGCGGCGACGTACGACGCGCCTCGACCTCGATCTCCCACACGCCGGGCTGCGGGTCCTTGTAGGAACGCGCGTCCGGGCGGCAGGTGTCGGCCGGGTTCTCGTAGTTCGGGTAGCAGTTGACCGTGGAGGTCGGGTCGACCGGCGTCCCGTACGGGTGCAGGGCGATGAACCGGGTCTGGCTGCCCGAGCGCAGCGCGCCGAGGGCGACCTCGAGGGTCTTCGCGCCCTCCGGCACGTTGACGAAGTACGACGTGGTGCCGTTGCGCTGGACCGAGCCCGAGTGCTTGTAGGCGTAACCGGGCTGCTGCAGCTCCTGGGCGATGACGACCGTGGTCATGATCTGGTGGTCGACGCCGGAGGTCTTCTTGTCGTCGACCTGGAGGATCGCGCTGTGCACCCCGGCGGTCTTCGCCTTCGCCTTGACCTTGAGCTTGACCGGCGTGTCGAGCGGCAGCGAGACGTACTCGGGGCTGCTGAGCTCGAAGGTGCCGTCGTTGTTCTTCCACGTCAGCTTGTGCTGGACGTTGCGGTCCGGGCCCGTGGTGCGGGTGACGACGACGTCGTAGACCTTGGACTCGCCGACCTTCAGACCGCCCTCGCGGTCGTAGAGGCCGGTGCCGAAGCCCGGGTCCTTGAGCGCGAAGTCGATCGCGGTGTCGACCGGGGCCTTCACCGAGAACTCGTGCGCGGGCTTGCCCTGCTTGGCGATCTGCTTCCACGCCTTGACGATGTCGATCAGACCGGAGCCCTGGACGTGCGCGGGCACGCCCGCGATGTGGCCCGCGGTGCTGGTCAGCGCCACCCGCAGGTCGGCCGGGGGAAGCTCGATGTCCTTCTGCTTCGCCGCCGACAGCAGCAGCGCGGCCGCGCCCGCCGCCTGCGGGGAGGCCATCGAGGTGCCCTGGAGCATGGAGTAGCCGGCCGGCAGGTCGTAACCCGCCTCCTTGACCGGACCGCCCGGCGCCCAGGTCTGGGTGGTGTTGATGGACGCACCCGGCGCCGAGATGATCGGCGTGAAGCCGCCGTCCTCACGCGGACCGCGCGAGGAGAAGGGCAGCATGTCGTACTGCTTGGTGACGTTGGAGCCGTAGTTGGCCGCCCACGTCTCCTTGGAGATCGACGCGCCGACCGAGATCACATGGTCGGCGAGGGACGGGTCGCCGATGGTGTTGAGACCCGGGCCGCTGTTGCCGGCCGAGATGACCAGCTGCACGCCGTAGATGTCGATGAGCCGCTTGTAGAGCTCGGCGCGCGCGTTGTTGCCGTCGTTCAGCGGCGGCAGGCCGCCGATCGACATGTTGACGATGTCGACGCCGCGGTTGACGACGAGGTCGATCATGCCCTCGGTCAGCGCGATGTTGGTGCAGCCGCCGGACCAGGTGCAGGCACGCGAGGAGACGATCTTGGCGCCGGGGGCGGCGCCGTTCATCGCGCCGCCGAACAGGCCGTTGGCCGCGGTGATGCCCGCGACGTGCGTACCGTGCGAGCCCTCGATGACGCCGATGTTGACGTAGTCGGCCTTCGCGCCCGCCGCGTTGTAGACGACGCCCTTGCGGGTCTCGACGACGAACGGGATGCGCTCGACGACCGGGGTGCGCGGGTCGTCCTCACCGAAGTAGGACACCTGGAACTTGTCCTTGTACGGCTTGAGGACCTTGTCGTCCGAGAAGTCCGCGTTGTCGTTCAGGTCGACCCGCGTGGTGCCGGTGACCGGGTCGTACAGCACGCCCCAGACGTCGGTGGTGTCACCGTCGCGGTTGAGGTCGCCCGCCATGTCGCCGCCGGTGGTGGCCGCCTCGGCGAACGTGGCGAACTTGTAGCTGCCCGCCGGCGCCGAGTAGGTCTTCCCGCCGGACGTGAACGTCGGGCCGGTGACCGACTGGGACATCTGCAGCCAGGTGCCGTCGCCGTCGCTCACCGGGTCGGTCGCGGTCACCCAGTCGACGATCTTGCGCTCGCCGGTGGTGGTCTTCTTCAGGGCCGGGTGACCGAGGTCGACGCCGGAGTCCAGGATGCCGATGGTGATCCCGCGGCCGTCGGCCTTCGGGTTCTTCGCGACGAAGTCGACCGCGCCCGTCTCGAACGACGGGTTGTACGGGTTCTTCGCCGGGGTCTTCTTGTTCGGCGCCGCGTAACTGCCCGTGGCCTTCAGCTGCTTCGCCCCGGCGGCCCGGTCGCCCTTGGGCGTCGGGTCGTCCAGCTTGATCTCCTGCTTGAGATCGATGCCGAGCACGGAGGAGAGCTTGGAGGCCTTCGCGATCGTGGCCTCGGCGCTCTTCGTCGGGACCGTCGCCCGGACGTAGCCGAGCTTGTCGTAGGTCGTGCCGAGCACGGAGCCCTCGACGGCGTCCAGCTGCTTGCTGACCTGCTCGGTCGCACCGGGGGTGGTGGCGACCATCATGGTGACGTTCTTCTCGCCCTTGGCCTCGGCCTTCGCCAGGAGATCGGCGTCGGCCTTGCCGAGCTTGTCGCCCCGGTCGCTCGTGGCGGCCGGTTTGACGGGCGCCGGAGCCGGGTCGTCGGCGGCGAAGGCCGGAGCGGCGCCGGAGGCGGCCAGTGCGGCCGCGAGGCCGGCAGCGGCCGCGATACGAGCGGCGCGTCTCGCCCCGGGTATGGAACTGGGGGATTCCTTGGTCATCAGCATCCCTGTTAATTGAAAGAGAGAGTCCGGAATTCGGTACCGGATGACCGCTTACCCTGTCGTAAATGACAGGGGTTTGTGGAGAGTTGACGAAGATGAGTTTGGGGCATGGCGTAGATCCGCCACGGGGCGCGATGTGCCACGAGGGAGGAATGAGCCCAAACGGTACGCGGGATGCGCCTGATGCCGTGCGGTGGTCCGGACCTGCCGTGCCGTGGTCCGGACCTGCCGTACGCGTGGTCCGGAGCTGAGGTCACCGCGCGGCCCGCGTGCACGACCCGCGCCGCCCCGGCTCAACGCGGCAGCACCATCACGTACGCGGCCGGCTCCCGGTCGGCCGCCGCCATCAGCGCCGTCCGCACCACCGTCGCCTGCTGGTCCACCGCCTCGCGCAGCTTCCTCGGGGTGAGGTGGACGACCGTGACCCCGAGCCGCTCCAGATGCTCCCGCTTCGCGGCGTACGCGGACCACTGCGGATCCTCCTCGGCCCGGCCCCTCCGGCCGGGCACGCCGTACCGGGGCGCCCGGGTGTCCAGCTCCACCGCCACGGCGTGGTCGGGCCAGTAGGCGTCGACCCCGCCGAGCCGGGGCCCGCCCGGCAGCCGCAGCTCCACGTTCCACAGCGGCTCCGGCAGCCCGTGCTCGCGCACCATCGCGTACAGCCAGGACTCCGCCACCGCCCGCCCCTCGGCCAGCAGCGCGTCGACCGCGCCCACCACCGCAGGCCGCCCCAGCAGCTTCGCCTCGCTCAACCCCCGGACCACAGCGGCCGGTTCGCAGTGCCCACCGCGCACCGCCTCGGTCAGCAGTCGCCGGACGTCCGCCGCGTCGGCCGTGCCCGCCACCGCGTCCGCCAGGGCCCGCTCCACCGGGGCGACGGGCACCTCGCCCACCCGTACCGCGCCCGGCATCGAGGCGGTCCGCAGCACCTCCACGAACCGGGTGGACCGCAGCCGCCGGGTACGCGGGACCAGCACGTCGATCCGGTGCAGCGCCCCCAGGTCCCCGGCCGCGCCGAAGCCGTGCAGCGCGAGCGCGGCGGTCCCGGTGACCATCGCCTCGCCGTACCCCGCCCCCGAGGGGTCCGCCGGTGCGCGCCGCGCGGAGACCGGCGGCCGCCCCGCGTACAACAGCGCACCGTGCAGCCGCTCCTGGCCGGTGGGCGGGCCCGGGTGCAGCAGATAGACCCCCGGCAGCAGATGCTGCCAGGGGCCGCCGGGCAGGCACTGCGCGGACGTCTGCGCGGCGGACACGCCCCGCGCCCTCAACTGGGCGGCGGAGAGAACACGCTGAGTGACGTCCTCGGGCCGGAGGGGGAGCCGGGGGAGACGGGGGGAGCGGGGAGAGAGCGGGGTGTTCTGGGTCATGTCCCGGGGTTTCCCGCCCCCGGAGGGTGCCCTAACCCCTGTTACACGCCCGTCGACAATCCCGGACAACGCCGTCCTAAAGTACGGACGTTCGACAACCGAAAAGCGCCGTCGCGCCGGGAATCGGGGGCGGGGCGCCTCGGGCAGGTGTACGAGCGCCGCTTTCGCGCCGCACGCACGCCCCACCCGAGCGCCCCTTCGTGCGGGGGAGGCTCAGGCCGCGGCCCGGTCGCACTCCTGGCCGCGCAGCGCCCGCGCGAGATCGTCCCGGGCCTCCAGCACCAGCCGCCGGAGCGCCGGGGCGGCGTCCTCGTGCCCGGCCAGCCAGGCGTCCGTCGCCGCGAGGGTGCCGGGGCTGTCCTGGAGACCGGGGAACATCCCCCGCACCACGTGCATGCCGATCTGGATGGACCGCTCCGCCCAGATCCGCTCGATCACCTCGAAGTAGCGGCTCGCGTACGGGGCGAGCAGCTCCCGCTGCGAGGGCTGCCCGAAGCCCGAGATCGTCGCCTCGACCAGCGCGTTGGACAGCTTGTCCGACTCCACGACCGCCGCCCACGCCTGCGCCTTGACCGCCTCCGAGGGACGCGAGGCCAGGCACCGTACGTGGTGACGCTTGCCGGACGCCGTGTCGTCGCGGGCCAGTTCGGCGTCGATCGCCGTCTCGTCCGCCACCCCGTGCGAGGCCAGCGGGGAGAGGAAGGCCCAGCGCAGCTCCTGGTCGACGTCGAGACCGTCGATCCGGGCCGTGCCCTCCAGCAGCCCGTCCAGCAGCTGGAAGTCCTCCTTGGACGAGGCGACCGCCGCGAAGAACCGGGCCCAGGTCAGCTGGTGCTGACTGCCCGGCTCGGCCGTCCGCAGCTCACGCAGCGCGCCCTCGGCCAGCGCCCGGCCGCCCTCCTCGCGCCGGTCGGGGGCGGCGTAGTTGACCAGCGCCGACTGCGCCCAGGCGTGCAGCATCTGGAGCACACCGATGTCGCTCTCGCGCCCGGCGTGCGCCAGCACCAGCGCGACGAAGTCGCGGGCCGGCAGGAGCGCGTCCCGGGTCAGGTTCCACAGGGCCGACCAGCACAGGGCACGGGCCAGCGGATCCGTGATCTCGCCCAGGTGGTCGCGCAGCGTCGCCAGCGACGCCTCGTCGAAGCGGACCTTGCAGTACGTGAGGTCGTCGTCGTTGACCAGGATCAGATCGGGCCGCTCGGAGCCGGCGAGGGCGTCCACCACGGTCCGCTCCCCGGCCACGTCCACCTCGGCGCGCGCGTAGCGCGTCAGCTCGCCCTCCGGCGTACGCCGGTACAGGCCGACCGCGACACGGTGCGGGCGCAGCTCCGGGTGCGAGGCGGCGGCCTCCTGGACGACGGCCAGCTCGGTGAGGACGCCCGCCGCGTCGTACACGGGCTCCGGGGTGAGCACATTGACGCCCGCCGTCTGGAGCCAGGAGCGCGACCAGGCGGTCATGTCACGGCCCGAGGTCTCGGCGAGCACCGACAGCAGGTCCCCGAGCCGGGTGTTGCCGTACGCGTGCTGCTTGAAGTAGCGCCGCGCGCCTTCGAGGAACGCGTCCCGCCCCACGTACGCCACCAGCTGCTTGAGCACGGAAGCGCCCTTGGCGTACGTGATCCCGTCGAAGTTCAGCTTGGCGTCCTCCAGGTCACGGATGTCGGCCGTGATGGGGTGCGTGGAGGGCAGCTGGTCGGCGCGGTAGGCCCACGCCTTGCGGTTGTTGGCGAAGGTGATCCAGCCGTTGGTGAAGCGGGTCGCCTCGACCATTGAGAAGGAGCCCATGAAGTCCGCGAAGGACTCCTTCAGCCACAGGTCGTCCCACCACTCCATGGTGACCAGGTCGCCGAACCACATGTGCGCCATCTCGTGCAGGATGACGTTGGCACGCCGCTCGTAGGCCGCCGAGGTGACCTTGCCGCGGTAGATGTACTCCTCGCGGAAGGTGACCATGCCCGGGTTCTCCATGGCGCCGAGGTTGTACTCGGGCACGAAGGCCTGGTCGTACTTCCCGAAGGGGTACGGGTAGTCGAAGTGGTCGTGGAAGAAGTCCAGGCCCTGCTTGGTGATCAGGAAGACGTCGTCCGCGTCGAAGTGCTTGGCGAGCCCCTTGCGGCACATCGCGCCGAGCGGGATCTCCAGGGTGGTGCCGTCGTCGAACGTACGGGTGTAGTGATCGCTCACGTAGTGGTACGGACCGGCGACGACGGCCGTGATGTACGTGGAGATCGGCTGGGTCTCGGCGAAGGTCCGCACCCCGCCCTCGTGCGACTCCTCGGCCCCGTTGGACCAGACCCGCCACCCTTCCGGAGCGGTGACCCGGAAGCGGTAGGGAGCCTTGAGATCGGGCTGTTCGAAGTTGGCGAAGACGCGGCGGGCGTCGGCCGGCTCGTACTGCGTGTAGAGATAGACCTCGCCGTCCTCGGGGTCGACGAAGCGGTGCATGCCCTCGCCGGTCCGGCTGTACGCGCAACGGGCGTCGACCACGAGCACGTTCTCGCCCTCGACGAGCCCGTCCAGCGCCACCCGCGTCCCGTCGAACACGACGGCCGGGTCGAGGGCCGTCCCGTTCAGCGTCACCGCGTCCACACCCGGGGCCACCAGGTCGGCGAAGGTCGAGGCGCCCGCACGGGCCGAGCGGAACCGGATCGTGGTGAGCGACCGGAACGTCCGCGGACCGCCGTCCCCGTCGCCCCCACCGGGCTCGCCGACGGCGGACCGCAGGTCGAGAGCGACCTCGTATCCGTCGACGGTCAGCAGCTCGGCCCTCTTCTGGGCCTCGTCGCGGGACAGGTTTTCACCGGGCACGGGCACTCCTTCGTGACGCGCGTGTTGTGTCGTGTTCGAACCCATTGATCCTTGCATGCGTCTCGCGGCGACGGCATACGGGGAATGGGAGCCCTTCCGGAGACGTTCTCGCCCGCAGGTGGAACACGCCTTTCTGTGGAACACGCCCTTCTGAGGAGAGACATGTCCGAGAACACCCCGGCCAACGGCAAGACCCCGGTCGACTTCTGGTTCGATCCGCTCTGCCCCTGGGCGTGGATGACCTCGCGCTGGATGCTGGAAGTGGAGAAGGTCCGCGACGTCGAGGTCCGCTGGCACGTGATGAGCCTGGCCGTCCTGAACGAGGACAAGCTGGACGATCTGCCGGAGGAGTACCGCGACCTCCTGGAGAACAAGGCCTGGGGCCCGGTCCGGGTCGTCATCGCCGCCCAGCAGCTGCACGGCGACGAGGTCGTCGGCCCCCTCTACACCGCGCTCGGCACCCGCTTCCACAACAACGGCGAGGGCCCCACCCGCGAGGCGATCGTCGGCGCGCTGAAGGACGTCGGCCTGCCCGAGGATCTGGTGGAGTACGCCGACAAGGACACGTACGGGGCCGAGCTGCGCGCCTCCCACAAGGAGGGCATCGACAAGGTCGGCCAGGAGGTCGGCACCCCGGTCATCGCCGTCCCCGGCGCGGACGGCGAGCAGGTCGCCTTCTTCGGCCCGGTCGTCACCCCCGCCCCCAAGGGCGAGGACGCGGCGAAGCTCTGGGACGGCACGCTGCTGGTCGCCTCCATCCCGGGCTTCTACGAGATCAAGCGGACCCGGACGCAGGACCCGATCTTCGACTGACACCGGTAGTCTCCTGGCCGCGCGTAACCGTTCCGTGCGTACACGGGGACAATGACGCCCATGCGGATACGCGCGGGCGAGGCGGCCGAGGCCGCCGCACTGACGGAGCTGGCCCTGCGGTCGAAGGGTCACTGGGAGTACGACGCGGAGTTCCTGGCCGCCTGCCGCGAGGAGCTGACGATGCTCCCCGCGGAGGTGGCGGCCAGGCGGACGCTGGTGGCCCAGGAGGACGACGGCCGGATCCTGGGCTTCACGACCCTGGACGGAGAGCCGCCGCAGGGCGCGCTCGGCATGATGTTCGTCGAGCCGGACACCATCGGCAGAGGCATCGGGCGACGGCTGTTCACCCACACCATGGACGAGGCCCGCCGCCTGGGCTTCACCCGCCTCACCATCGACTCCGACCCGAACGCGGAACCGTTCTACCGGGCCATGGGCGCGGTCCGGATCGGCGCCACCCCGTCCGGCTCCATCGAGGGCCGCGAACTCCCGCTGCTGGAAGTGGCGCTGGACTGAGGGGGCGACCCGGACGGGCGGGCTCCCGGCCGTTGTCAGTGGTGCGCCGTACGGTGAGGGACATGCGAATCTCACCGGAGATGATCACGATCGACTGCGCGGACCCCCAGGCGCTGGCCGCCTGGTGGGCCGAGGCGCTGGGCGTCGAGGAGACACCGCAGGACTACGACCGGTTCGTCGTCCTCGCGGCGACCCCGCTGGTCCTCGGCTTCCAGCGGGTGCCCGAGCCGAGGACCGTCAAGAACCGGGTGCACATCGACTTCGCCTCGCCCGACCGCCCGGCCGACGTGGAGCGCCTGGCGAAGCTGGGCGCGACCGTCGTCGGCGAGCAGTCGATGCAGGGCGGGAGCTGGACGGTCCTCAGGGACCCGGAGGGCAACGAGTTCTGCCTCGCCGACGCCGGGACCCACTGAGACCCGGGACCCACTGACCCCACGCACCGCCGACCCCGGGCACCGCTACTTGAGGCCGAGGATCTGCTCCAGCGGGTCGATGACGAAGTAGACGAGGAAGAGCGCGGCGGTGCCCCACAGCAGCCAGTGGACTTCGCGCGCCTTGCCGAGGCACGCCTTGATGACCACATAGGCGACGAAGCCGGCGCCGATGCCGTTGGTGATGGAGTAGGTGAACGGCATGACGACGATGGTGAGGAAGGCCGGGATGGCGACGTCGTAGCGGTCCCAGTCGATGTGCTTGACCTGGGTCATCATCAGGAACCCGACCACGACGAGCGCGGGCGCCGCCGCCTGGAGCGGCACGATCGTCAGGACCGGCGTGAGGAAGAGGGCGAGCGCGAACAGACCGCCGGTGATCATGTTGGCGAAGCCGGTGCGGGCTCCTTCCCCGACACCTGCGGCGGATTCGATGTAGGTCGTGGCCGACGACGAGGACGTGGCGCCACCGGCGACGGCGGCCACGCCGTCGATGAGCAGGACGCGGCCGAGACCGGGGACCTGGCCCCGCTCGTCGAGGAGCCCGGCCTCCGCCGTGACACCCACGACCGTGCCCATCGTGTCGAAGAAGTCGGACAGGATCAGGGTGAAGACGAGCAGGACGACCGTCAGAATGCTGACCTGGCCGAACGATCCGAACAGGTCGAACCGGCCCAGCAGCCCGAAGTCGGGTGCGGCGACCGGGTTGTCGGGTATCGCGGGCGAGGTCAGGCCCCAGGACTTGATGCGGGCGACCTCGTTGATGACGATGGCGACGACGGTCATCAGGACGATGCTGATGAGGATCGCGCCCTTCACCTTGCGGGCGACCAGGACGATCGTCAGGAGCACGCCGAGGCAGAAGACGAGCATCGGCCAGCCGGTGAGGGTGCCGGTGCCGAGCTGGACGGGCACGGTGGAGTTCGCGGCATCGGGGATGCGGGTGACGAACCCGGCGTCCACGAAGCCGATAAAGGCGATGAACAGACCGATGCCGACGCTGATGGCCTGCTTGAGGGGCTGCGGAATGGCGTGCATGATCGCCTCGCGCAGCCCGGTCATCACCAGAACGCAGATCAGCAGCCCTTCGAGCACGATGAGGCCCATCGCGTCGTCCCAGCTCATCAGGGGAGCGATCTGGTAGGCGACGACGGCGTTGATGCCCAGTCCCGCGGCCAGGGCCAGCGGCAGATTGCCGCCCACGCCCATGATCAGCGTCATCACCGCGGCGACCAGCGCGGTGGCGGTGACCAGCTGCACGCTGTCCAGTTGCTCGCCGAACTTGTCCTCGGCCCCGCCGAGGATGATCGGGTTGAGCACGAGGATGTAGGCCATCGTGAAGAACGTGGCGAATCCGCCGCGCATCTCCTGGATGTAGGTCGAACCGCGTTCGCTGATGCGGAAGAACCGGTCGACGGGACCCACCGGTCCGGTGGGCTTCGCGTCGGACGGCGGACTGGTCGTACTGGGGTGCATGACTGAGTCTCCTGGACCTGCGAATGATGGGGGCAGGGGATGGCGCCGGCGCTGCCCGACGTGCGGGGCAGGCATTGTGCGAACGCACGTACGGCACCTTGCGAGCGGATCATACGCGGCGCCGGAGGGATGGCAACTACCCGTGTAGACCGTGTAGTTGATGCCCGTTTCGACCCTGTGGCTTCCTACGGAATCGGTGGTGACCTTTGCCGCCAAACCGGCAGGCAGCCGACAGTGGGCATGGAAGTGTCGGTGACAACTCCCCTACGCTCCGTATGTGCATCCACCACTCCCCTTCAACGCGCGGGTAGCGCGAGCCTTGCGCGAGAAGCTCGGGATGGCCCCCGGCCATGTCGCCTACGGCATGCGCGCGTCCTTCGGCACCTCGCACATCACTCCCGAGCACGTGATCGCTTGGGAGCGCGGGACCCATGTGCCCGACGCGAGCGAACTCACCGCTCTCGCGGGTGCGTTGTGGTGTCAGCCCGGTGAACTCATGGGCCGCCCCCGCACCTTGCTCGAACACCGCATCGCGCGGGGCGTCTCGGCCGAGGACGTCGCGCGCGCCACCGGCCTCACCCTCGCCGCGTACCTGTCCATGGAGGACGCCGGTCTGTGGACCGGCGACAAACGGCAGTCCGTCAAGCTCGGCGAGGCCCTCGGCCTTCCCCCGCGCGACTTCATCGCCATCACCAGGCTGGAGGAGGAACTCGCCCGTCTCCTGACCGAGGCGGTCTCCACACGGTGGCAGGCGCACATCCGCGACATCGCCAAGCTCGTCTCCATGGACCGCCGCGACCTGAAGGGCCCCTTGGCCGCCATGCACCAGGAGTACCAGGGCCTCATGGCGGCCACGCTGAGCCGGGCCGGCGGCACCACCGCGTCCGGCGAGGACGGGCGCCGCTACATCGAGGACATCGTCGACCACTTCTGGCCCCGGCTGCCGGGCTCCTCCTAGCCCCGGCGGCCGGACCCGGGACAGGATCAGGCGGCGGCCCGCGCCGCCGCCTTCCTGGCAGCACGCGACCGGCTGGACGCGCTGATCGAGGTCACGGAGGTGTCGGGCGTGACCGACGAGGAGGCGTACGCGCCGATCAGGTCGGTCTGCACCACCCCGGGTTCGACCGTGTTCACGGTGATGCCGCGCCGGCCCAGTTCGTTGGCGAGCGACGGGCCGAGAGCCGCCAGCGCGGCCTTGCTGACGGTGTAGCCGATCTGCACGGGGTTCGCGATCCGGGTGGCGGCCGAGCCCATGTTGACGATCCGCCCGCCGTCCCGCAGCAGCGGCAGCGCCCGCTGGACGACGAAGAGCGGCGTGCTCACATTGATCGCCAGGACCCGCGCGAACTCCTCCTCGGTGAGCTGCCCGATCGAACTGATCGAGTGAACGCCCGCGTTGTTGACGAGGATGTCCAGACCGTCCGCGCCGTGCTCCTTCAGCCCGGCCCCGAGCCCCTCGAACAGCCGGTCCACCGCCCCGCTCCCGCCGAACAGGGCCCCCACCGCGAACGCCCGCCCGCCGGCCTCGGTGATCAGTCCCACGGTCTCGGCGGCGGCCGCTTCGTTGCCGCCGTAGTGGACCGCGACCAACGCCCCTTCCCCGGCGAGCCGCAGAGCGACCGCCCGCCCGATGCCCCGCGAGCCACCCGTCACCAGTGCGGTCCTGCCGTCCAGTTCCCCCACGATCGCTTCTCCCCTCGCGATGCCCCGGTCCCTGGTCGGACGCGGGAACGATCCAGCGTAGGTGGCGTCGGTGCGGCGCGGGACGTATCCGTCGGGCCGTCAGGAACTGCCGCTGTCAGGGGAGTCGGCGCCCTCGGGCGGGGCACGGTCTCACACCGGCAGGTCCCACCCCGTACCGTCCTCGGAGCCGATCCACACCCGCTGCCGGGCAGCCGTGACCGTGATGCCGAACCCCTCCTGATGCGGCTCGCCGGCCGCCTGCCAGAGCCGGACCGCGGTCTCGACCCGGTCCCACAGACGTAGGGGACCACGCTGTACGACCGTCCACCCGCCGTCGGGCCCGGGTGCCGTCCGCGCCTGCGAGCCGGTGGAGACGTCCCAGAGGACCTGCTCCGGCCCCGCCCCCATCCGTTCCGCCGCCGGCGCGGCGAGCTGGGCCACCCAACCACCGGTCCATGTACCGAGCACCACAGGGTCGATCCGGCTCGGCCGCTCGTCACCGGGCAGCAGGGCCAGGGTCGGGCGGGGCGGCCGGTCGTGCGGGCGCGCGATCATGAAGCTGGTGTACCCGGGCAGGAATCGTCCCGTCGCGGCCCCGGGGCCGGTCACGGTGAGGAGCGCCAGCCCGGACGCGTAGCTCCAGCCGGAGAGGGTGACCAGGATCTTCCCGCCCGGTTTCACCTGATGCAGCCAGGCCGGCGGGATGTACCGGACCGAGCAGGTGGCGATCAGACGGTCGTACGTGCTCGGGCCCGCGTCCGGGTCTCCCCGCAGACCGTCCCCGACGACCAGGCGCGGCGCGTACCCGGCCGCTTCGAGGGCGGAGGCGGCGGCCCGGCCGACCACCGGGTCGTACTCGACACTGGTCAGCCGGTCGTCGCCGAGGCGATGCGCACCGAGAGCGGTCGAGTAGCCGGTACCGGTCCCGACCTCCAACACCCACTGCCCGGCTTCCACTTCGAGCTGCTGCCACATGCGGAGCACCAAGGACGGCAGAGTCGACGACGACGTCGGATCGCCCGTGACGCTGCCGTCCGTCACATCACCGGGCCGGACACGGCCGTCGAGCTGGGTGACGAGCGTCCGGTCGGTGTAGACCCCTTCCAGCCACCCGTCCTCGCCCTGGTGAACGGGCAGATAGCTGGTAGGGGCGCTGTCGGGGACCGGAGCGAAGTAGGAGCCCAGGAACAGTTCGCGGGGAACCGCCTCGGCGGCGTCGCGCCATGCGGGGTCGGCGAGCGTCCCGTCCTCGGTGAGCGCGTCCGCGAGGGCGGTACGCAGGGGAGCGGATGCAGTCATCCTTCGGAGCCTTTCTCCAGCTGATCGGCCAGGGCGTGAGCGATGCCGTCGGTGACGCCGGGCGGTTGCCACGCCCACTGCCCGTTGGGGTTGCATTCGAGGAAGTACCAGGTCCCGTCGTGAGTCACGGCGAAGTCGAACGCTCCGTACACCAGACGGAAGTGGGCGAGGTAGGTGTTGACGGACCTCGTCACCGCTTCGGGCACGTCCACGGGTCCGCACCGCATGAGGCCCTGCCGACGCCGCCAGTCCAGATCGGGGCTGTCGATCCGCACCCCGGACAGCCACGACCCGACGGCGGTCACCCGCACGTCGTACGCCTTGTCCACCCGGGCCTGGAAGAGGTGGGGGCAGACTGCCACGGCGTCGGTGATCTCCTGCTCACGTACAGCGCGCACCCATACGCTCTGGGGTCGGCCGTCGACGCGGTAGGACGTGTTCCACACGGGTTTGTAGACGACTCCGCCGCGGTGCTGGGCTGCGAACTCCCGCGCCTCCCCCATGACATGTGTGATCAGCGTGTCGGGCACCGGAAAGCCGAACCGCTGCGCCGCCGCGAGCTGAGCGGGCTTGTACTCGGCCGCACGGTTGTTCCACGGGTGGTTGACGTAGTGCGCGCCGGGGAGGGACGCGAGGATGCCCCCGGTTCCCCAGAAGGACTGCTCCGCGGCGAACCGGCGGTCGTGCTCGTCCAGTTCCGAAGGTCCGGCGTACGGCGACGGCCTGCGAACCCAGACGGACCGCACGCGGGTGAGATCGAGGTCCCGGCTCGGTGTACGCAGGACGCCCTGCTCAACACCCGTGCCGTACGCGGCGGACAGCGAGGCCCCTGCGCGCAGGTCGGTGCCGGGGTCCAGCCGCACCACGGGCACGCGGCGCGCGGCGAGGACGCGCAGCACGATGTCCGTGGTCACGTCGTGGAGGTTGGTCAGCACCAGCACCGACCCGCGTCGGCCGTCCATCAGGCGGACTGGTCCTGGTCGTAGGACTCAGTGCTGTCGGAGTCGGTCGCGCCACCCGGTGCCGCGCCGTCCCCCGGGGTGGTGTGGGTCGGCGTCAGCCCGCTGGTACTGGTGCCGTGGCCGCCCATCTCGACCGTGCGGCCGCTCTCGTCGACGACCAGGGCGATCTGCGTCTCGGGGTCGAGTACGGGGGTGAACCGCGGGACGGCGACGGTGTCCTCGTACGGTCCCATCCGGCCTGTGCCCCACGGTGCGGGCGTGTAGGTGCTCATCGTGCTGTACCTCCGTGCTGGTTGCTGTTCTTCTGCCGACGTCTGCCGCACGGGCCCTATGGCGGCGACCTCAGCCGCCTTACGAGCGCGTCCGCTTCGGTCGAGCGCCAACGGCCCCGCTGGGCGATTGCCTCGTCCAGCCCGGGGAAGTACCGGGCCCGATAGACGGGGTCGGCCTCGATGCGAACCCGTTCGGCGAAGGGTGAGGGCGGGCTTGGTGCCGGCCGGCGGCGCAGGAGTGCCTTCACTGCAGCCGGGTCCGGATGGGCAGGTGGGCCCAGACGGTCTTTCCGGGGTTGCGCGGCCGTACGCCCCACCGCTCGGCGAGCGCGTCGACGATGAGCAGGCCCCGGCCGGACGTCTCGTCGTCGGTGGGCTTGCGCAGCTCCGGCATCAGCCACTGGTAGGAGTCGGCGACCTCCAGGATCAGCACGCCGTTCCGACGCCGTAACCCCAACTCGAAGTAGTCGCCAGTGCCTTTGGCGTGGCTGATGACGTTGGTGGCCAACTCGCTGGTGATCAGCTCCGCGTCGTCGACGAGTTCGCCGAGCTTCCAGTCGAGCAGGACTGTTGTGACGTGCCGCCGAGCGGCAGAGACGGAGTCCCTGCGGACTCGGAACCTCTTGCTGTCTGTGCGCCCGGACATACGTCCCCCAAGGTCGTGGACAGGCGGAACCAAGATCACCTGGCGTGCTGGAGTCAGCACTCGGTGTGACGTAATCAACGCTAGAGGTGGAGTGAGACGCAAAGCAAGTGAATCTATAGTGCAAGCTTGCATTCACTCGTCCGAGGCAACTCGCTAGCGAGGGCGAACAGTTGCCAGGCAGACTGGCCGGAAGGGAGAGGGGGAGCTATGCCCGCAGGTGGGAAGCCCACGGTGCGCAGTCGCAGGTTGGGTGCGGCACTCAAGCGGCTGCGACTGAACGCGGGTCTGGACCAGGAACACGCGGCCGATGCGGTGGCATGTTCCACGGCAAAGATCAGCCGAATCGAATCGGGGACGGTCAGCGCACGCGTCGGTGATGTGCGAGTGCTGCTTGATCTGTACGAGGTGGAGGACGTTGTCGAACGTCAGCTACTGGAGAAGCTGGCGCGGGACAGCAATAAGCGTGGCTGGTGGATGGACTTCGACGCCGGGCAGCCTGTGCGGGAGATTCTGGGCGACTTTCTGTCCCTGGAGTCCGACGCGACGTACATCCGTACCTGGCAGCCGGTCCTCATCCCGGGCCTGTTGCAGACCCCCGAGTACACACGGGCGTTGACCGATGCCAGCCCCGATGTGATCAGCGAGGAAGCGGCCGACATGGTCGTCAAGGTCAGGCAGGAGAGACGCCGTGTCTTCGAGGAGACGGGCGCACGGTTTGCCGCCGTGATCTGGGAGCCGGCGATCACCGGCCCGATGCCGTCGCCCGCTGTTCATCGGGCTCAGCTCGCCCACCTCAACAAGATGGCCAAGCAACCCAACATGACGATTCAGGTGCTGCCGCACACCGAGTGGGCTGCTGCGCGGGTGTCGCCTGCGTTCGTCGGACTTTCGTACGCCCAGGAGACTTCGCCCGAAGTGATCGTTATTGATGCGGTCGCCAACTGCATCATCCTCGAAGAGCGGGACGTCATGGCCAACTACGTGCATGCGTTTGACACACTCAGGTCGGCTGCGCTCACACGAACCGAGAGTATGGCCTTCATCGAGAAAGTCGCGAACAGCATCACCGCCGGGAACGAGGAACCGTGAGCAGACAGGGCATCGTGTCTCCCTTCGAGAGGTCGTCGTACTCCTCGGGAGGACAGGGGACCGAGTGCGTCGAGGTGGCCCACACCGTCGATGGTGGCCGGGCTGTCCGCGACAGTAAGGACCCGGCCGCCGGGCTCCAGCTCTACGGCCCCGAGCACTGGGCCGCGTTCATCGACGGCGTGAAGGCCGGCGCCTTCGGCGGCTGACGGATCAGCTCGGTCCGTGCGGGTCGTGGCCCGGCCACCCGATACGCCAAGACCGCTGCCAGCGACCTCGCCGCGCTCCGGGGGGTGATCCGAACGAAACGGCCCAGGGCCCGTCTCGGCGGATCACGGTGAGGTTCGTTGCCTGGTGGTGGGAACACCAGGGTCAGCACACTCCCCGGTGTTTCGGTGAGGTGCTGCCAGGCTGGTGCCATGAACCGACACACGACGTTGATCACCGGAGCTACGCAGGGCCTGGGCCGCGGCATCGCACTCGACCTAGCTGCCCGCGGACAGACCGTTCTCCTGCACGGCCGTGACCGGACCCGTCTGGACGCCGTCGCGGCCGAGCTGCGGACTGCGGCGCCGGATGCGACGGTACGCACCTACCTCGCCGACCTGGCCGACCTCGACCAGGTGCACGCGCTCGTGGCGCGGATCCGTGCTGCCGAGCCGCGGCTCGATGGCCTGGTGAACAACGCCGTCGTCGGCGGCGGCCCCGACCCGCACGTGCGGCAGCTCAGCCGGCAGGGACACGAACTGCGCTTCGCGGTCAACCACCTCGCCCCCTACGCACTCGCCCGCGGCCTGCTGCCGCTGCTGACCGACTCGGCGCCGGCCCGCGTGGTCAACGTCGCGTCGATCGGGCAGGAGGCCATCGATTTCGACGACGTCATGCTGGAGCACGACTACGAAGGGCTGCGCGCCTACTGCAAGAGCAAGCTCGCCCTGATCATGGCCACCTTCGAGCTGGCCGCGGAACTGGACGGTACCGGCGTCACCGTCAACGCGCTTCATCCCGCCCATCTGATGGATACCAGCGGGGTCCGCGCCTACGGTCTGACCCCCGCGACCACGGTCGACGAGGGCGTGCGGCCGACGGTGCGGCTGCTCCTCGATCCGGATCTGGAGATAACCACCGGCCGCTACTTCAACCAGTTCACCGATGCCCGGGCCCATGAGCAGGCCTACGACACCGAGGCCCGGAAGCGGCTGATGGCGCTGACCCGGGCCCTCTGCGGTGGATCATGAATCCCGTGGTCTCCGCCGGCTCTACGCGTCGGTCGTGCCGTCGAGCAGCTCGCGCAGGATGTCCAGATGCCCGTTGTGGCGGGCCGTCTCCTCGGTGAGGTGGAGGAGGATCCAGCGCAGGTCGACGTGGAGGCCGTTGCGGATGGTTCCCTCGGCCCGTTTGTCCAGGTCGTTCGCGGCGACCAGTTCGCGGTAGCGGGCGCTCTGTTCGGCGTACTCGTCGACCAACTGCGTGAGTGGGAAGTCGACGGCGATCCGCATTTCGCGGTCGGGGTCCTCGTCGGTCATGGGGGCCAGGTCTTCCTCGCCGAGGAAGATCACCTGGAACCAGTAGTACTCGACCCAGCGGAGGTGGTTGATCACTCCGCTCATGGTCATCAGCGGTGAGCCCGGCAGGAGCGCCTTGCGGGCGTTCTCCGCGGAGACGCCGTCGCACTTGGCGCGGGCGGTGGCCCGTGTGTAGTCGAGGAACGTATTGAGCTGGGTGCGTTCGTCCCATGCGGGCGGAGTGTCGTTGATTCTGGTCATCGAGCGAAGCATCCCCGATCACCTCGACCGATGTCGAGGCATTTCACGGCGGCCCGACCTGCTGCACCGGCTGCCGGACAGGCTCTATTCCTGCGGTGCCAGGGTGCGCAGGACGCAGAACTCGTTGCCCTCGGGGTCTGCCATGACCACCCAGTTACGGTCGGGGCCCTGGCCCACGTCCGTCCTGGTGGCGCCGAGGCCGAGCAGTCTGGTCACCTCG
Source organism: Streptomyces sp. NPDC091289 (assembly GCF_044757365.1). Classification (NCBI taxonomy): domain Bacteria; kingdom Bacillati; phylum Actinomycetota; class Actinomycetes; order Kitasatosporales; family Streptomycetaceae; genus Streptomyces; species Streptomyces sp. NPDC091289. The sequence goes on along the minus strand of NZ_JBIVUT010000022.1, from coordinate 22,527 downwards.
TCCTCGGTGCTGCCGTCGATCGGGCTGACGTCGAGATGGAGCCGGTTCTTGGCGGTCCTGCCCTCGGGCACTCGGATGAACACCAGGGTGGGCGGCATCTGGCGGGCCCGGACGTCCTCGACGGTCGGTACCCAGGAACCGATCTCGACCTTGTCCTCGCCCCGGTCGATCACCTTGAAGTCCAGGACCTCGCACCAGAAGGCCGCGAGCCTCTCCGGATCGTGGCAGTCAACGGTCAACTCGGTGAACCTGCTGGTCATGCTTCTCCCGGATAGTTCGGACGGAGGGGGCTCAGCGTACGGCGCCGGAACCCCGCGCTCTCGTAGAGGTCGTAGGACAACGTAGCGAGCGTATGCCGTGCTGATCAGGCAGAAGAACACGTTCTCCGCAGCCCGACCGGCTTCGCGTGAGCGGCCGGTTAGGGTCGGCGTCATGTCTGCCGAGCCCTCCCTCGTATGCACCCTGCGTCCCGCGACCCGCGCCGACCTGCCTGCGGTGCTCGCTCTGCTCGCCGATGAGGAGCGGGTGGTGGACCCGGCGGCCGTCACGGTCACGGAGGCGTACGAGCACGCCTTCGCGGCGATCGACGCGGACCCGCGCAACGAGATGCTGGTCCTGGTCGAGGACACTGGCGGGCACGGCGACGGGACAGTTGTCGGCTGTCTGCAGGCGACATACATCCCCGGGCTCGGCCAGGGAGGCACCGAGCGGGCCCTGATCGAGGCCGTACGGATTCGCGCGGACCGGCGGGGCGGTGGGCTGGGCCGGATCCTGATGGAGCGGGCGATCGCGCGGGCCCGCGCGCGGGGCTGTGGACTGGTCCAGCTCACGAGCAACAAGCAGCGCGAGGACGCGCACCGCTTTTACGCCGGGTTCGGCTTCACCCGGAGCCACGACGGGTTCAAGCTCAGATTCCAGGGTCCGCCGTCAGGCCACCACCGAGCCGGCGCCGCGGCGAATGGTCCGCAGTAGCCGCCGGCCTCCGCCAGTTCTACCGTCTCGCCGATCAGCCGAAGCTGCTGAGCACGGTGCTCCCTGTCCACAGCCATGCAGGCTGCGCAGCGAACCCGGCCACAGCAGCTCGATCTTCCGGCTGCGAAAGCGGGCGGACGTCGCCTGACGCGGCGCTAGCCGAGACTCAGCGTCTCATCGTCCGCGTGCGTGCCGAACTCGGCGACGCGCACCTCCGCGATGCGCTCGTACCGGGTGATCCGGTCGGTCCGTTCCGCATCGACGCCGAACGCCGCCCGCGCGAAGCCCACCCGCCCGACGGCCTCGGCCAGTCCCGGATCTCCAGGGGCCAGCAGCCGCACCGGTGCGTCGAGCGCCACCGTGTGCGGCGGCACGAAGTACTCGTCCGGCAGAACGGTGCGCGCGTGAACGAGCGCGCCGACGGCGACAACCGAGCCGGCCCCCAACCGTGCGCACTGCAGGACCGTCGCCCCGGTCGCCACATAGACGCACCTGCCGGCCTCGCAGCCCAGCAGCGTGGCCTGCGGCCCCACGAAGACGTGGTCGCCGACGAGCACCGGCTGATCGCCGGCGACAGCGGACCCGCGCAGCACCGCGTTCTCGCAGATCACCGCCGCCTCCCCGACCTCGATCCGCGCCCCTTCGGCATCGAGCACCGCGCCGTACATCACCCGCGCCCTCGGCCCCACGCGGACATCGCCGACGAGCGTGGCCGTCGGGGCGACGTAGGCGGTGGGGTGGACCTGCGGTTCATGCCCGCGATGCCGGATGCGGATTCCCTGCGCTTCAGCGACCATGAGCGGATTCTCGGCCGCCCGACCGCGCGCATGCTGGCGGATTTCGGACGTCGCCTTCGCCGAGACCGCGTGTGGTGTCCCCCGTGCGGCGGAGGCGGATCATCATGCGGTCCGACGCGCCGGGCCGGGCCGTGCGCGAGATTCGGGTCATGACGACGACGGACCCCGCCCCGCCGGAACCCCGCCCGGAATCCCGCGTGCCGCCAGCGCCCCGGCCGCCGGTCCCGCCACCCCCGCGCTGGGCGGTCCGCGCCGCCCATGTCGCGGCCTGGTCGACCGTCCCCTCCGGGGTGTGGCGCATCGCCCTCGTGCTCGGGGTGCCGGTCGGGGTGATGAAGCGCGAGGAGTTCCTCGCCGCGTTCCCCGACAACTCCCCGCTGATCGGCCTGGCCTACGTGCTGCTGATCGGGGCGGTCGCCGAGGCCGCCTCGTACCTCACGCTCGGCCTGGTACGGCCCTGGGGAGAGAGGGTGCCGCGCTGGGTTCCGCTGATCGGAGGGCGCTCGGTCAACGGCGGGCTCGCGGTCCTCGCCGCTTCGCTGGGGGCCCTCACGGTCACCGTCCTGTGGTGGGTCCTCTTCTTCGGCGGTCTGCTGACCTCCCCCAGCCCGGACCCCGGCATCTCGGCCGGTGAAGCCATCTTCGTCGCCGCCTACGCACCCCTCCTGCTGTGGGGCCCGCTCCTGGCGGCGGTGACCTGGTCGTACCACCGACGGCACCGGGCTCGCGTGAGGCCGTGATGGAACGCCGCGTCAGTCGTCGGTCGGCGCCGCCGCCTCCAACTCCGCCACCGTGCCCGACATCACCGTACGGATGTGGCGTGTCAGGTGGTCCGCCGGCCAGTCCCACCAGGCCACGGCCAGCAGGCGCGCGATGTCCGCTTCCTCGTACCGGGTGCGGATCAGTCGGGCCGGGTTGCCGCCGACGATGCCGTAGTCCGGGACGTCCGAGACGACCACGGACCGCGAGCTGATGATCGCGCCGTGCCCGATGCGGACGCCCGGCATGATCACGGCCTCGTAGCCGATCCAGACGTCGTTGCCGATCACGGTGTCGCCCCGGTTGGGAAGGCCCGTCAGCAGGTCGAAGTGGTCGGCCCAGGAGCCGCCGAGGGTCGGGAACGGGAAGGTGGACGGGCCGTCCATGCGGTGGTTGGAGCCGTTCATGATGAACCGCACCCCCGTGCCCAGCGCGCAGAACCTGCCGATCACCAGGCGCTCCGGGCCGTAGTGGTACAGCACGTTGCGGGTCTCGAACTCCGTGGCGTGCTCGGGGTCGTCGTAGTACGAGTACTCCCCGACCTCCACCAGCGGCGAGGTGACCAGCGGCTTCAGTTGCACCACGCGCGGCTGGCCGGGCATCGGGTGCAGGACGGTGGGGTCCGCCGGGACGGGGGCAGAGCTCATGGGTTCGCTTCCGGGGTGAGGGGGCACGGGCAGACGTACGAAGGTCATCGTGGCAGCCCGTGCCCGGGTGCGGCGCGCGGATATTTCTACGCCGCCCCCGCCACCGCCCCGCATCCCAGCCGGAACGGCTCCCCCTGCGACCAGTCGGCCGCCACGCCCCGCATCACCAGCGCGCTGTCCAGCACCGCGCTGCCCGGCGGGAAACGGTCCAGGTCCTCGAAGAACGAGGAGCGTACGGTACGGGGCCGGCCCGCCGTCACCTTCCAGGCGTCCGTGGACAGTTCGAGGACGTCCAGGTGGGTGCCCCCGGCGTTGGGGGAGAGGCCCCGGCTGCCGCGGCGGAAGAACTCCGACGCCTCCGCCACGTCCGCGAACAGCCCGCTGCCGTGCAGTTCCTCGGCCGGCTCCACCGTCGCGTCGACCTCAACCTCCCCGTCCCGGGTCGCGAAGGCCACCCGTACGGCGTCGGCCTCCTCCCGCACCGTGAAGTCCGCGCGGCCGTGCTCGCCCGGGTAGATCCGGCCGCCCGCGAAGGCGTTGAGGCGGGAGGCGGTGTCGCGGCGCGGGATGTAGACGCCCTGCTCGACGCCGTCCGGCCCGTCCCACTCGACGGAGATCCGGTGCGCCGCGTTCTCGCTGGTCAGTCCGGTCGCGGCCGGGGCCCAGCCGGGGCGGACGCCGCCGATCCGGAGCAGGCAGATCCCCGCCACCGCCTGGCCGCGCACCAGCTGGGGCCGCAGCGGCGCGGGCAGCAGGGCGGCCGCGACGTACGGGTCGACCCGGTAGTTCACCAGGAGGCGGCGTTCGATGACGCTGGAGAGCCGGGACCTGATCATGAGGCGTCGCCTTCCGGCGCGGAGCGCCACTTGGTGTTGCGGAGCACGATCTGCTCGGGGCAGACCGTGCTGAGGAAACGGCCCACGCACAGGGCGAGCCGTTCCTCGGCCAGCGAGTAGAGGATGCGGTTGGCGTCCCGGCGCTCGGTGACGAGCCCGGCGCCCTTGAGGACGCCCAGATGGCGCGAGATGGACGGGGCGCTGATCGAGAACCGGCTCGCGATCTCCCCTGCGGCCAGCTCACCGTCCCGCAGATCCTCCAGGATCTGACGGCGGGTGGGATCGGCGAGCGCGCGGAAGGCGCTCGCCTCTTCGTCGGCCGGAAGGGCGCGTGATTCCATGAGTGCATGTTTAGCACATGAGCTAAACAGCTAAATAGGCGGCTTGGAAGAGCCCCCGTGAGTCATGTCCTCACGGGGGCTCTTCTTTCATCCGCCTGCCGTGGTGAAGGTTGAGAAGACGATCACGAGGCAGGACGTCAGTGGTGCGTCGGCGTCACGTCAGGGGGCGAGCAGCAGCACGTCCGCGCGCTCCTTGGCGGCGGCGTAACGCTTCGCCACGTCCTGCCAGTTGACGACCCGCCACATGGCCTCGATGAAGTCCACCTTCTGGTTCTTGTACTGCAGGTAGAAGGCGTGCTCCCAGGCGTCGAACACGAGGACCGGGACCGAGCCCTGGCCGACGTTGCCCTGGTGGTCGTAGACCTGCTCGACGATCAGCTTGCCGCTGACGGGCTCGTACGCGAGCACGCCCCAGCCGGAGCCCTGGGTGGTGGCCGCGGCCTTCGTCAGCTGGGACTTGAAGCCCGCGTAGGAGCCGAAGGACTCGGTGATCGCGTCGGCGAGGTCGCCCACGCCGTCCGCCGCGAGGGGCTCGCCGCCGCCGTCGCCGGTCATGTTGTGCCAGTAGATCGAGTGCAGGATGTGGCCGGAGAGGTGGAACGCGAGGTTCTTCTGGAGGCCGTTGATCGCGCCCCAGGCTTCCTTGTCGCGGGCCTCTTCCAGCTGCTCCAGGGTGTCGTTCGCACCCTTGACGTACGCGGCGTGGTGCTTGTCGTGGTGCAGCTCGATGATCTGCGGATTGATGACCGGTTCGAGCGCCGCGTAGTCGTACGGGAGTTCCGGGAGCGTGTACGTGGCCATGATGCGAGCCCTCCGACTGCTGGGAATGCCGTCCAGTTGTTATTGCAATCTATATGCAGGTGAAGGCTAACAGCAGGAGTGTTCCGAAGTGATCAGCCCTTCGGCCTAGGACCTGCGACGCCGCTCCTCCTCCTTTTTGTCCCGCAAAGGTGATTTGCTCCTTCGACTGCCCCATGGATCGCCCCATCGATCAGGAGGACTTGATGGCACCCACCGAAGCGTCGAACGGCCCGAACGGCACCGCAGGCGGCCCCGACGGCCGGGGCCGCGACCCGAAACTGGCCCCGCCCCTCGCAGACGCGGCCGGCTGGGGGCCCCTCGACGTCCGCGCCGTCGACACCGTGCGCGTGCTGGCGGCCGACGCCGTGCAGAAGGCCGGTCATGGCCACCCGGGCACCGCGATGAGCCTGGCCCCGCTGGCGTATCTGCTGTTCCAGCAGGTGATGCGGCACGACCCGGCCGACGACCGGTGGCTCGGACGCGACCGCTTCGTGCTCTCCTGCGGGCACTCCAGCCTCACCCTCTACATCCAGCTCTACCTGAGCGGGTACGGGATGGAGCTGACGGATCTGGAGGCGCTGCGCACCTGGGGGTCCAGCACCCCCGGTCACCCCGAGTACCGCCACACCCGGGGCGTCGAGATCACCACCGGGCCGCTCGGGCAGGGGCTCGCCTCCGCCGTCGGTATGGCCATGGCGGCCCGGCGCGAGCGCGGCCTCCTCGACCCCGACGCCCCCGCCGGTACCAGCCCCTTCGACCACCATGTGTACGTCGTCGCCTCCGACGGCGACCTGATGGAGGGCGTGACGTCCGAGGCCAGTTCGCTGGCGGGACACCAGGAGCTCGGGAACCTGGTCGTCTTCTACGACTCCAACCACATCTCCATCGAGGACGACACCGACATCTCCTTCAGCGAGGACGTCGCCGCCCGCTACGCCGCGTACGGCTGGCACGTCCAGACGGTCGACTTCACCCGGACCGGCGACTACGTCGAGGACGTCGACGCCCTGCTCGCCGCCGTCGAGGCCGCGAAGAGCGAGCGCGACCGGCCCTCCCTGATCCTGCTGCGCACGATCATCGGCTGGCCCGCGCCCACCAAGCAGAACACCGGCAAGGCCCATGGCTCCGCGCTCGGCGACGACGAGGTCGCCGCCACCAAGAAGCTGCTCGGCTTCGACCCGGACGCCGACTTCGCCGTCGAGGACGACGTACTGGAGCACGCCCGCGCGGTCCGCGAGCGCGGGGCCTCGGCCCACCGCGCCTGGGAGCCCCGCTACCAGGTGTGGCGCGCCGCCCACCCCGAGCGCGCCGCGCTCCTCGACCGGCTGCGGGAGCAGAAGCTCCCCGACGGCTGGACCGACCGCCTGCCCGTCTTCGACCCCGACCCCAAGGGCATCGCCACCCGCAAGGCCTCCGGCGATGTGCTCACCGCGCTGGCCCCCGTGCTGCCCGAACTGTGGGGCGGCTCGGCCGACCTCGCGGGGAGCAACAACACCACCATGGAGGGCGAGCCGTCCTTCGTACCGGAGAGCAAGCAGACCGGCGAGTTCCCCGGCGACCCGTACGGCCGCACGCTCCACTTCGGCATCCGCGAGCACGCCATGGGCGCGATCCTCAACGGCATCGCCCTGCAGAGCCTCACCCGCCCCTACGGCGGTACGTTCCTGATCTTCAGCGACTACATGCGCCCGGCCGTCCGCCTCGCCGCCCTGATGAAGCTGCCGGTCACCTATGTCTGGACCCATGACTCCATCGGCCTGGGCGAGGACGGCCCCACCCACCAGCCCGTCGAGCAACTGGCCGCCCTCCGCGCGATTCCCGGCCTCGACGTCGTACGGCCCGCCGACGCGAACGAGACGTCCGTGTGCTGGCGCACCGTCCTGGAGCACCACGACCGGCCCGCCGGCCTCGCCCTGACCCGCCAGCCGCTGCCGGTCCTGGAGCGGGGGGAGGGCGACGGCGCGTACGCCTCCGCCGAGGGGGCCGCCCGGGGCGGCTACGTCCTGGCCGACAGCCGAAACGGCACCCCCGACGTCATCCTCGTCGCGACCGGCTCGGAGGTCCACATCGCCCTGGAAGCACGGGAGTTGCTGGCCGCCGACGGACACGACGCGCGGGTGGTCTCGCTGCCCTGCCGCGAGTGGTTCGCCGAGCAGCCCTACGCCTATCAGGACGAGGTCCTGCCGCCCGGCGTCCGGGCCCGGGTGAGTGTCGAGGCGGCCGTCGCCCAGGGCTGGCGGGACGTGGTGGGGGACGCGGGGCGCATGGTGAGCCTGGAGCACTTCGGCGCGTCCGCCGCCTACGAGCGTCTGTACGAGGAGTTCGGCATCACGCCCCGCGCGGTCGCCGACGCGGCGAGGGAGAGCATCCGTGCGGCGGCCGGTCCGGTCCGGCCCGGCGGCGAGCGGCCCGGCGCGTCCCCGACCGAGGGCGGCACCGGGGACGCCGGCTAGGGCGTGCCCGGCCGGGAAGGCGGGTGCGGGGGATCGTCCTTCGGCTTCTGCGGGTACTCGATCGGATCGGCCACCCAGTGCCAGTCCTCTCCCCAGTGGACCGCCCGGCCCGGCCGGGGGCTCGGGCCGCCGTTCCGGCCCGCGTCCCAATTGATGAAGGCCACCACCGCGACGAAGAAGAGGACCATGCCGAGGAGGACCCACGCCTTCGGATCGCCCTCGGCGAGCAGGCGGCCGCCGTCGGTCCAGAGGAAGCGCCCGAGCCGCCAGGCCAGCACCACCAGCACGTACCCGACCCCCAGGCAGAAGGGCAGGACGACGAGCCCGAATGCCAGACAGGCCGGTTCCATCTTTTCGCGTTTTTTACGACTCACCGCTGCCTCCGTCGCGTCGGCTCCGTGCCGTTCAGGTCCTGCGGTCGCGGAAGGTGCGCCGCAGGTCGCTCACCCAGGCGTCGGGGTTCTCCCAGGGGATGAAGTGGCCGCCCTGCTCATGGGCGTTGACGTTGACGTGGTGGAACCACGCCGCCTGCGGGCCCGTCTCGAACGCCCGGACGCGCTCGTCGGCGGTGTGGATGCCGGGCGGGTTCTCATAGGTGACGAAGGTGAGGCCGACCGGGGCCTCCACCGCCGGGGTGCGGTCGTGGGCCGGGGTCCACGGGTAGCGGTTGGCGTTGGCGTAGTAACGCATGGACGTGGCGATGGAGTTGTTCGCCCAGTAGATCGTCGCGTGGGTGAGCAGATCGTCCTGGGAGAAGACGGACGCGAGGTCGCCGCCGGTGTCGCTCCAGGCGTTCCAGCGCTTCAGCAGCCAGGCGAGCAGTCCGGCGGGGGAGTCGCTCAGCCCGTGGGCCAGGGTGGCGCCGTCGAGCATGTGCACGGCGAGATGGGGCGCCCAGCGGTGGTCCATCTCGACGATGCGGGCGCGGACGTCGGCGGGCTGGTCCTCGGTGAGGGGCCGGTTCCGGGCGAAGTCCCAGGCGCGGGGGCCGTTGAAGAAGTCGAGCGGCAGCCCGGAGCCGATATGGATGCCGTACAGCTCGTCGGCGTACTTGTGGCCGAGCTGGCTGGTGACGAGCCCGCCGATGTCGCAGCCGCCGGCGGCGTACTTCTCGTACCCCAGCGTCTCGGTCATCAGGGTGTGCCAGAGGTCGGCGACCTTCCAGAAGTTGACGTCCGGAAAGCCGGTGAGCGGGCCGGAGAAGCCGAAACCCGGCAGGGACGGCACGATGACGTCGAACGCGTCGGCGGGGTCGCCGCCGTACGCGGCCGGGTCGGCGAGCTGGTCGATCACCTTCGACCAGTGCCAGAACGTCCACGGCCAGCCGTGGGTGAGGATCAGCGGGACCGGGCGGGGGCCGCTGCCGGGCTTGCGCAAGAAGTGCACGGGGACGCCCGCGACGCTCACCCGGTAGTGGTCGTAGGCGTTGATGGCGGCCTCGGCCGCGCGCCAGTCGTAGCCGTCCCGCCAGTAGGCCACCAGCTCACGCAGACGGTCGTCCGGAACGCCGTAGGACCCGTCCTCGTTGCCCTCGTGCAGCGGCGGACGCGTCAGCGCGAGACGGGCGCGCAGGTCGTCGAGGACCTGGTCGGACACCTGGATCGGGGTGGGCTCCAGGGGGAAGACGGGCGGGGCGGTCGCGGTCATGGCATGGTCCCTTCCGGGGCGGAGGCGGAGCTCCTCGGAACGTTTCCACATCCGCCCGCCGCCCGCCGCGAGTTACGCCCGCAGGTCGTCCCTGGCCTGCACCGCGATGTCCGGGAAGTCCGTCACCACCGCGTCCACGCCCTGCCCGTAGTGGAAGGCGTACTCGGCGAACGCGTCGCCGAAGTCGTTCGGCCCGCTGCCCCGGCGGTATGCGGCCGGGAGGTACTGGTTCTCCGCCCGGAAGGTGTACGCGCCGACCTTCAGGCCCGCCGCGTGGGCGTCCGCCAGCAGGGTGTTCGGCGGGACCAGCGAGGACTTGTCCGGGCCGATCCACTCCGCGTACGAGGCGATCTCGCGCAGCCCGGCCGGGGTCATCATGTCCCGGTAGGTGAGCTCGTGCCCGTACGGGCCGCCGCTCGTGCCCAGCGCCTGCCAGAGCGGGAGGCCGAGGCGCGCGGCGGCCACCCGGCGCAGGCTCGCGGGCTCGAAGGACTGCACGACGCAGTCGCGGGCGGTCAGCCGGTTGCGGCGGATCACCCGGATCAGCTCCTCCTCCAGCGGCAGCCCGATCGAGCGGAAGTACGTCGGGTGCTTCGTCTCCGGGAACACCGCGATCCGCCGGCCCGACTCCCGCGACAGCCGCCGGGCCAGGTCCACGACCTCCTGGAACGTCATCACCCGGCCCCGCCCGTCGAAGACCGTGTTGCGGTCGCGGACCAGCGGAAGCCGCTCCACCGTGCGCAGCGTCCGCAGCTCGCGCAGCGTGAAGTCCTCGGTGAACCAGCCGGTCACCGCCTTGCCGTCGACCGTCTTCGTGGTGCGGCGGTCCGCGAACTCCGGGCGGCCGGAGACGTCCGTCGTCCCGCCGATCTCGTTCTCGTGCCGTACGACCAGGACATGGTCCTTCGTCGGTACGAGGTCCGGCTCGATCCAGTCGGCCCCGGCCCGTACGGCATAGGTGTACGCGTCGGCGGTGTGCTCGGGCCGCCAGCCCGCCGCCCCGCGATGCCCGATGACCAGGGGCCACGAGGGGCGGTGGGGGCGACGCTCGGCGGCGGGGGCGGCGGCAGTGGAGGAGGAAGCGGCGACGGCCGGCGCGGTGGCCGCCGCGGTGACGGCGGCGGCGGCCAGGAGGATCGAACGACGCCTGGGGGCAACGGACATGACAGCTCCTCGATGGGGTGGACCTACCACGGAAGCGAGGGCGGATGACGGCCCGGCGTACGGTGCCCGGCCCTGCGATGTCCTGTTGGTCACGGGTGCACGCAGCGCCGGAACCACATACCGGAACGCCGGACGCCGAAACGCCGGGCTCCGCCCCGATCGTACGAGGAGGAGCCCGGCGTTCGAAGAGGCCGTGCGGGAACTACTTCCGCGAGGCCGCCGTGCGGGAACTACTTCCGCTGCGCCGGGATCTCGGCCGCGCCGTCGCCGTCGCCGTCGCCGTCGCCGCCGCCGCTGACGCCGCCCTCGCCGCCCTGCTGCTTCCGCTGACGTGCGAGTCCGATGCCGATCAGCACCACGGTCAGCGCTCCCGTGGCCAGCAGCTGGTCACGGGTGTCCGGCTGGCGCAGCATCAGCAGGAAGATGCCCACCATGGCCGCCAGGGCGACCACCGTGAGGATCGGGAACAGCCACATCCGCACGACCAGCGTCTCCGGCGCCTCCCGCTCGGTGCGGCCGCGCAGGATCAGCTGGGAGACCGCGATGAAGATCCAGACGACCAGGATCACCGCGCCGATCATGTTCAGCAGCCAGGGGAAGACGTCGTCCGGCCGCCAGTAGCTGAGCAGCACGCAGGCGAACCCGAAGACCGAGGAGAACAGCACCGCGTTGCGCGGCACCCCGGAGGAGATCTTGCCGAGCACGGCCGGGCCCTGACCCCGGGCGACCAGCGACCGGGCCATGCGGGACGCGCCGTAGATGTTGGCGTTCATCGCGGAGAGCAGGGCGATGAGGATGACCACGTTCATGATCTGCGCGGCGCTCCCGATGCCCAGGTGGTCGAGCATCGCGTAGAACGGGCCGACCTCGGCGACCTTCGGGTCGTCCCAGGGAACCAGCGTGACGATGACCGCCATCGAGCCGATGTAGAAGACCGCGATGCGCCACATCGCCGTACGGACCGCCTTCGCGACGCCCTGCACCGGGTTCTCGGACTCGGCCGCCGCGATGGTGACGGTCTCCAGACCGCCGTACGCGAAGACGGAGGCGAGGAGTCCGATGATGAACCCGTCCATGCCCTTGGGGAGGAAGCCGCCGTCGCCCGAGAGGTTGGACAGGCCGGGCGCGTCCGTGTCGGGCAGCACGCCGAGGATCGCCAGGAGGCCGAGCACCAGGAACAGCGTGATCGCGATGACCTTGAGCGCGGCGAACCAGAACTCGAACTCGCCGAAGTTCTTCACGGCGGCCAGGTTCGTCCCGAGGAAGATCACCATGAACAGGGCGACCCAGGCCCACTCCGGCGTCCCCGGCAGCCAGCCGCTGACGATCTGCGCGGCCCCGATGCCCTCCAGGCCCACGGCGACGCAGAGCAGGAACCAGAAGGACCAGCCCGCGGTGAACCCGGCCCACGGGCCGATCGCCCGCTCGGCGTGCACGGAGAAGGAACCGGACGCCGGGTTGGCGGCCGACATCTCGCCGAGCATGCGCATCACCATCATGACGAGCAGCCCGGAGATGGCGTACGCGACGATGATCGAGGGCCCCGCCGCGGCGATCCCGGCGCCCGAGCCGACGAAGAGTCCGGCGCCGATCACCCCGCCGAGGGCGATCATCGAGAGGTGTCGCTGTTTGAGACCGTGGGTGAGCGCGGAGTCCGCCTTGGCCCCGGCGGGGGCCGCGGAGTCAGCGGTGGGGGGAGACGCGGAGGTCCGAGGCATGGACGAGCTCTGTTCGGTAGCCGAGACGAGGGATGAACCCACAGTCTGAGCATCATCACCGCTCACACGGAACGGGTGTCCGCTATACGGGCACCAGGCTCACACAAGGTGTGCACGTGCCTACCGGCCGGTGGCCGGAGCGGAGCCCTCGCGCTCCCGCTGCTCCCGCCGCTGACGCCACACCGCCACCAGCAGCACCAACGCCGTCGCCCCGGCCGACCACAGCACCTGCGGGCGCGCCGCCTCGTCGGTCAGCATCAGCAGCAGCACCCCGAGCAGCCCGGCCAGCGTCACCCACGTCAGATACGGGAACCACCACATCCGCAGCGTGAGCGCCTCGGGCGCCTCCTGCTCCAGCCGTGCCCGCAGCCGCAGTTGGGAGGCGGCGATCAGCGCCCACACGAACAGCAGCACCGCGCCGACCGAGTTGAGCATGTAGAGGAACACCGTGTCCGGCCACAGCAGGTTGAGCAGGACGGAGACGAAGCCGAAGACCACCGAGGCCAGCACCGCCCGCCGCGGCACACCGCCCTCCGTACCGGCCGTACGGGACACCTTCAGCAGCCCGCGCGGGGCCTCCCCACGCTCCGCCAGGGAGAAGATCATGCGGGAGGAGCCGTACAGATTGGCGTTGAGCGCGGAGAGCAGCGCCACGAACACCACGATGTTCATGATCTGCCCGGCCGACGGCACCCCGATCGCGTCCAGCACCTTCACATACGGGCTCAGCCCGGCCTGCTGCGCGGTCCACGGCAGCACGGTCACGATCACCAGCATCGAGCCCACGTAGAAGAAGAGGATGCGCACCACCGCGCTGCGCACCGCCCGCCCCACCGCACGTGCCGGGTCGTCCGTCTCGGCGGCGGCGATGGTGACGACCTCGAGACCGCCGAAGGCGAAGACCACGGTCAGCACGCCGGAGACGACCCCGCTCCAGCCGTTCGGCAGGAAGCCGCCCTGACCGGTCAGGTTGGTCATGCCCACCGGGTCGGTGTCGGGGAGCCATCCGAGGACCGCCAGCAGCCCGAGCACCAGGAAGACGACGATCGCGCCGACCTTCAAGGAGGCGAACCAGAACTCGAACTCGCCGAAGTTCTTCACCGCCGTCAGGTTCGCCGCGGTGAACACCACCATGAACAGCAGCACCCACGCCCAGGGTTCGATGCCCGGCACCCAGCCGTGGGCGATCTGCGCGGCCGCCGTCGCCTCCACGGCGAGGACCACCACCAGCAGGAACCAGTACAGCCAGCCGACGCTGAACCCGGCCCACCGGCCGAGCGCCCGCTCGGCGTGCACGGAGAACGAACCGGAGGCGGGCATCGCGGAGGACATCTCGCCCAGCATCCGCATCACCAGCATCGCGAGCGCGCCCGCGATCAGATACGAGACGACGATCGCGGGCCCCGCCACCGCGATCCCGGCGCCCGAGCCGACGAACAGCCCGGCGCCGATCACCCCGCCGAGCCCGAGCATGGTGAGGTGGCGCTGCTTCAGCCCGTGCGACAGCGGCTCGGCCGGAGTCGTGGGGGCCCCGGACGGGGTGGGGGGAGCCTCGTGCATGGTGTGCGGGTCACTCTCGGATCATTTATGGGGAACCTACAGTCTGGGGCCGCGATGCCTCTCCCGGCAAAACGGGTCGCCACCTGCCTCACCTCAGTGACGAGCATCACGCCCGAGGGCGATTGCGGGGCGGTCTTTGTGTGAATCCAACCAACCCGTCAACCACCGCTTTGTGGGCGGCTGATGGTGATCGGGCCTCGCCCCCTGGGCTAACGTCTCCACCAGCCCACCCCACCTGCCCTCACCCGCGGAGTCCCGATGAGCACTGCTGCCGCCCCCGTCCGCTCCGGAGCGGTCCTCGCCGACCTGCTGCCCGTGGCCCGGCACCGCTACGCCGTGGACGCGGCCCTCGTTCTCGGCGGCGCCGCCCTGACCGGCATCGCGGCCCAGATCGCCGTCCCGGTCCCCGGCTCCCCGGTCCCCGTCACCGGCCAGACCTTCGCCGCGCTCCTCATCGGCACCGCGCTGGGCGCCCGCCGCGGCTTCCTCTCCCTCGCGCTGTACGCCCTCGTCGGCATGGCCGGCATGCCGTGGTTCGCCGAGGCATCCTCGGGCTGGTCGATACCGTCCCTGGGCTACGTCTTCGGCATGCTCCTGGCCGCCACCGTCGTCGGCGCCCTCGCCCGGCGCGGCGGCGACCGCTCGATGCTGCGCACCGCGGGCACGATGGTCCTCGGCTCCGCGATCATCTACGCCATCGGCGTGCCCTACCTCGCGCTCTCCACCGGGATGTCGCTGACCGCCGCCGTCGCCGCGGGCCTCACCCCGTTCCTGATCGGCGACGCCCTCAAGGCGGCGCTGGCCATGGGCGCGCTGCCCGCCGCGTGGAAGCTCCTCGGCAACCGGGGCTGACCCGCACTCACCGCCCCTCGTAGGGGCCGCCGAAGAGGCCCGCCGGATCGTACTGGGAGACCAGACCGGCGAGCCTCTTCGCCGTTTCCGGCTCATGGAGACCGGCGGTACGGTCCCCGCCGCCGAAGGAGAAGTTCAGCGACCGCCCCAGCACCCGGGGCTCCAGCACCCCGGACACCTCCCCGTACAGCGAGCGCACCGCCGCCACGTCCGTACCGTCCAGCGGCGACAGCAGCCGCAGCAGGAAGCCCGCGTCGCGGAAGGGCACCGCGTCCGCCGCCTCCGGCCGCCCGGCCAGCGCCCCGCCGAGATGATTGAGCTGCACCACCGTCATCATCGGGGCCCCCGGCCCGGTCAGCTCCAGCACCCGGCCGGCCCGCCCCGCGTCCAGCTCCCCGAGCATCAGCCCCTCCCCGTAGTACGCGTGCGGGAACGGCGGGTCGTTGTGGATCGTGGGGCTCTCGGCGTACGGCATCTCCCGCAACGAGTCCGCGAGCGCGGGACCGACCGCCCGCAGCGGGGCCACCAGCCGCTCGCCCTCGGCCGCGTCCCCCGTGAAGGCGACCCGCACGGAGAGGACGTACCGCCCGCGCACCTCCTCGGGCACCTGCGGCAGGTCCGGGTAGACGAGCGCGGCCAGTGAGGACGTCAGGGTGTCCGGCACGGTCCGGGTCCACTCCAGATAGCGGGCCACCACCTCGGCCGCCCGCTCCCCTTCCCCGTCGAAGGTGATCGAACCCCCGTACAGCCGCTCCACCGCCACCAGACCGATCTCCAGCGAGGTCACCACTCCCAGCCGGTGCCCGCCGCCGCGCAGCCCCCGGAACAGCTCCGGCTCGCGCTCCGGCGTGACCCGGCGCAGGACCCCGTCGGCGGTCACCACCTCCAGCGCCCGGACATGGTCGGCGGCGTACCCGAACTGCCGGGCCAGGATGCCCAGGCCGCCGCCCAGCGTGTACGCGACCGCGCCCACCGAGGGCGACGAGCCGTTGAGCGGGGCCAGCCCGTGCGGGGCCGCCGCCGCCGTCACCGCGCCCCAGGTCGCACCCGCGCCGATCGTGGCGGTGCGGGCGACCGGGTCGACGGTGACGGAGTCCAGGGCGCGGGTGACGACGAGGACGCCGCCCTCGACCGCACCGGGCAGCCCGTGCCCGGTGGCGTGCGCGGCCACGCGGAGCCCGTGCTCGGCGGCGTACGCCACGGCCTCCCGTACGTCGTCGGGGGTACGGGCCTCGACCAGCCGGTCGGGCCGGATCGGGAAGCCGGTCTGGAAGCCGGCGGGTGCGGATGCGGGTGCGGGTGCGGATTCTCGGGGCTGGGACGACATGGGGAGGCTCTCCTTCGCTCGCGTGGTGGGCGGTGCGAAGAAGAGCCTCCCCGGGATACCTGACAGCGTCCGTCAGGTATGGATCACTTGGCGGCGGCCTTGCGGCTGCGCATCTCCCGGAACAGCGAGATGCCCACCACCAGGGCCGCGACCAGCAACGACAGCACGACCTGCTCACGGGCGGCGTCGTCGGTCAGCATGTAGACGAGGACGAAGGAGATCATCGCGATCGTCGCCCAGGTGAGATACGGGAAGAGCCACATCCGTACGACCAGCTTGCCGGGGGTCTCGCGCAGGATGATCCCGCGCATCCGCAGCTGGGTGAAGCAGATGACCAGCCACACGAAGAGCGCGACCGCGCCGGAGGAGTTCAGCAGGAACTGGAACACCGTGTCGGGCCACTGGTAGTTGAAGAACACCGCCACGAAACCGAAGACGACCGAGGACAGGATCGCCGCCTGCGGCACCCCGCGCCGGTTGACCTTGGCGAAGGCCTTCGGCGCGTCGCCCCGCTCGCCGAGCGAGAACGCCATCCGGGAGGCGGTGTAGAGGCCGGAGTTGAGGCAGGACAGCACGGCCGTCAGCACGATGAAGTCCATGACGTTGCCGGCGTGCGGGATCCCGATCACATCGAGGGCGGCGACATAGCTGCCCTTCTCGATGATCGACGGGTCGTTCCACGGCAGCAGCGTCAGCACCACGAAGATCGAGCCGAGGTAGAAGACGGCGATACGCCAGATCACGCTGTTGGTGGCCTTCGAGACGGCCCGCTGCGGGTCCGACGACTCCCCGGCGGCCAGCGTCACGATCTCACTGCCCATGAACGAGAAGACGACCATCAGCACACCGGTCAGGATCGCGCCGGGCCCCTCGGGGAAGAACCCGCCGCTGTCCGTCAGATGCGCGAGCCCCGACGCCTCGTTGTCCGCCCCGGGCAGGAACCCGAAGACCGCGAGGAAGCCGACGACCACGAACGCGCCGATCGCCACGACCTTGATCCCGGCGAACCAGAACTCGAACTCACCGTAACTGCCCACCGAGACCAGGTTCGTCGCCGTCAGCACGACCATCACGATCAGCGCCCAGGCCCACTGCGGCACCCCGGGAATCCAGCTCTCCAGGATCTTCGCGCCCGCCGTGGCCTCGACGGCGAGCACCACGACCCAGAAGAACCAGTAGAGCCAGCCGATGGAGAAACCGGCCCAACGGCCCAGCGCCCGGTCGGCGTAGGCGGAGAAGGAACCGGAGCTCGGCCGGGCGGCGGCCATCTCGCCGAGCATCCGCATCACGAGGACGACCATCAGGCCGACCATCGCGTACGACAGCAGGATCGCCGGGCCCGCGGCCGCGATGCCCGCGCTGGAACCCACGAAGAGCCCGGCACCGATCACGCCGCCGATCGCGATCATCGAGAGGTGGCGGTTCTTCAGGCCGGCCTGAAGCCCGCCCGACGAGTCCGGCCGGTCCGGCTCACCGGGCTCCTGGCCCGGCTTCGCCAGCGTCGTCTGCGACGTCATGGGGGGAGTCCTTACGTTTTCGAGCATGAGGGTGTGCCCTGCTCCGCCGTCGGGTGGTGCCCGTGGGGGTGCGAAGACAAGGCCACGCATTCAAGCCCGATACAAGGCGGAAGGGGAACCCCCTCTTTCGGATCGTTTGCCTGATCATTGCCCAAGTGGTGTTCGCCACACAGAATCGGGTCCAGGCCTGCGAATCATCGAATGGAGGCTTCCGACCCCGCTGACGGGGGCCCCGCGAAGTTCGTGCCACACTTCGCACCATGCGCGTGTACCTCGGATCCGACCATGCCGGCTACGAACTCAAGAACCACCTCGTCGAGTGGCTCGGCGCCCACGGCCATGAGGCCGTCGACTGCGGCCCCCACATCTACGACGCCCAGGACGACTACCCGCCGTTCTGCCTGCGCGCCGCCGAGAAGACGGCCGCCGACCCGGACAGCCTCGGCATCGTGATCGGCGGCTCCGGCAACGGCGAGCAGATCGCCGCCAACAAGGTCAAGGGCGTCCGCGCCGCACTGGCCTGGAGCGAGCAGACCGCCGCCCTCGGCCGCGAGCACAACGACGCCAACGTCATCGCGATCGGCGGCCGGATGCACACGGCCGAGGAGTCCACGAAGTTCGTCGAGATCTTCCTCTCCACGCCGTACTCGAACGAGGAGCGCCACACGCGCCGCATCGAGATGCTCTCGGCGTACGAGACCACTGGCGAGCTCCCCCCGATCCCCGCCCACCACCCGCAGCAGGGCTGACCCGCACCACCCGCCCCACGCCTTTCCATGCCGCCGGGTCCCGGACCCGGCGGCACGGCCATGCCGCCGACAGGCCCCAGCCCTTTCCCCAGGAGCCCCGCCGTGCCCGAGGGACACACCATCCGCCGCCTCGCCGACGACCACGCCCAACGGTTCGCGGGCGCACCGGTACGGGTGAGCAGCCCGCAGGGCAAGTTCTCCGACAGCGCGGCCCTGCTCGACGGCCGGACCCTCACCGCCACCGACGCCCACGGCAAGCACCTCTTCCTCGGCTTCGGCGACACCGGCTGGGTCCACATCCACCTCGGCCTCTTCGGCAAGCTCGGCTTCGGCACCGCCCCGCCCCCGCCGCCCACCGACACCGTCCGCCTCCGGCTCGTCAACGCCGGCCACCACGCGGATCTGCGCGGCCCCACCACCTGCGCCCTGATCACCGAGCCCGAGAAGCGCGCCATACACGAGCGCCTGGGCCCGGACCCGCTGCGCGGCGACGAGGACGGGGAGCGCGCCTGGCAGCGGATCTCCCGCAGCCGGACCACCATCGCCGCCCTGCTGATGGACCAGAAGGTCATCGCGGGCGTCGGCAACGTCTACCGCGCCGAGGTCCTCTTCCGCCACGGCATCGACCCGTACCGCGCGGGCAGGGACCTCACCCGCGCCGCGTGGGACACGATCTGGGCGGACCTGGCGGAGCTGATGCGCGAGGGCGTGCGGAACAACCGGATCGACACCGTCCGCCCCGAACACCTCCCCGAGGCCATGGGCCGCCCGCCCCGCAAGGACGACCACGGCGGCGAGGTCTACGTCTACCGCCGCGCGAACCTGCCCTGCCACATCTGCCGTACGGAGATCCGCACCGCGGACCTCGTCTCCCGCAACCTCTTCTGGTGCCCCCGCTGCCAGCCCCCGGGTCCCTCCGGCGGCTGAAAATCGCGTGTCATATGCCACGCGAAACAGGGCTCCGATGCGCGGACGACCCCATTTCGAGCGCATTGTCACCGGGGTCCCCCTGCACCGGACGCGTTCGGGTGGATAAGGTCCCGGCAGTGGCCCGTAGCGGAGGAGTAGACGACTTCTGGGCCCGGTGGCGCAGAAACATGCACCGGGCCCGCATCGGCCTGCGTAAATCCGGGGTCGACTACTTCCGCGGCGACGGCTCCGACTGGATCGCCCTGGTCGGCCTGCTGCTGACGATCCCGGCCATCACCTTCGCCACGATCGTCAGCCCGGTCTGGATCGACCCGGCCGCCCTCGCCCTGCCCATCGTGGCGGGCGGCCTCCTGCTGCGCCCCGCCAGCCTGCTGGGCCTGTACGCGACGGCCGCCGGCGCACTGATCGTCGAGGCGCTCACCCTCGGCCCCTACCTCGACGGCCCCGCCCGGGTCACCCCGGGCACCGTGCTTGTGGTCGCCGCCTGCGGATTCTTCGGGCTGATCCTCGCCCAGTTCCGGGCCCGGGTCGGGGTGCCCTGGCGGCGCGGCGGCACGATGCTCTTCGACCTGCGCGAACGGATCCGGGTCCAGAGCGCCCTGCCCCGGCTGCCCCAGGGCTGGCACCGCGAGATGGCCCTGCGCCCGGCCGGCGGCCAGTCGTTCTCCGGGGACTTCGTCGTCGCGGCCCGCACCCACGGGGGCCGCACCCTGGAGGCCGTCCTCACCGACGTCTCCGGCAAGGGCATGGACGCGGGCTCCCGGGCGCTGCTGCTGTCCGGCGCCTTCGGCGGGCTGCTCGGCTCGCTGCCCTCGCACGCCTTCCTGCCCGCCGCCAACGGCTATCTGCTGCGCCAGGACTGGGACGAGGGCTTCGCCACCTCGATCCACCTGGTGCTGGACCTGGAATCGGGCGACTACGAGATCTACTCCGCGGGCCATCCGCCCGCCCTCCAACTGCACGCGGGCAGTGGGCAGTGGGAGGAGAAGTCCGGCGAGGGGCCCCTGCTCGGCGTCTACGACGGGGCCGAGTTCGACGCGGTGAAGGGATCGCTCGCCCCCGGCGATGTGCTGATGCTGTTCACCGACGGTCTGGTGGAGGCCGCCGACCGGGACATCGCCGAGGGCATCGACCGGCTGACGGGCGAGGCCGACCGCTATGTCTCCACCGGCTTCGAGGGCGCGGCCTGGCATCTGATCGAGGCCTGCGCCAAGGACGTCAACGACGACCGGGCCCTGCTGCTGCTCTCCCGCCGGGCCTGAGCGGCCTCCCGGTACGGACGCCGGACGGCGGAGAGGCGCCCGTCACCCGGAGGCCGGGTATCGGGGCGCCTCTCCGCCGTCCGGTGGTGCTCAGACCGACACCGGTACCTGTTCCTGGTCCTGGTTGTCGTCCTTCTTGCGACCGCCCGGCAGGATGCGGGCCAGCCAGTGCGAGCGTCCGGCGGCCAGTGGCGCGAGGACGGCGAGCAGGAGGACGTAACCGGCGATGAACGGCGAGAGCCGCGCGTCCAGTCCGGCGGCCGCCGCCATCGTGGCCAGGATGAGCGCGAACTCACCGCGGGCGACGAGCGTCGTGGCGATGTTGGCCGTGGCCTGCGCGCCGAAGGAGTACACCTTCGCCGCGGCCAGACCGGCCGCGATGTTCATGGCGAGCGTCAGCGCCACGGCCGCCAGCACCGGCCACACCACGCTCGGCAGGTCGCCCGGGTCGATGGAGAGACCGAAGGCGAAGAAGAAGATGGCGCCGAACGCGTCCCGCAGCGGGTGGACCAGCTTGAGGATGCGGTCGCCGGACGAGGTGGAGCCGAGCATCAGACCGACCATGAAGGCGCCGATCGCGTCGGCGACGCCGAACATCTCGGAGACGCCGGCGACGAAGACGGCCATGCCGAGGAACGAGATGACCAGCAGCTCGTCGTCCTTGGTGTTCATGAGCTTGCCGATGAGCTTCGTGCCGAAGCGCGCCGCGAGGGCGAGCAGCAGCAGGAAGCCGAAGGCCTTGCCGCCGTCTATCAGCGCGGCCGAGAGGCTGTCCGCACCGGACAGGATCGGCTGGAGCGCGGCGAGGTACAGGGCGAGGAAGACGTCCTCGACGACGATGATGCCGAGGATCGGCCGGGTCTCCGGGTTCCCGATGCGTCCGAGGTCCACCAGGATCTTGGTGACGATCGCGGACGAGGAGATACCGAGGACACCGGCGAGGACCAGCGCCTCCGAGGTGCCCCAGCCCAGCGCGAAGCCGAAGCCGAGCCCCGCGCCGACGTTCAGGGCGAGATACGTCCCGCCCGCGATGGCCATCTTCCGGCCACCCGTCTTGAGGTCGTCCATGTGGAACTCGAGCCCCAAGTAGAAGAGCAGGAGGACGAGTCCCAGCGCGGAGAGCATCTCCAGGTCGTGCGGGTTCGAGAGGAGCGTGTATCCGGGGGTGTGCGGGCCGAGCAGGATTCCGGCCAGGATGAACAAGGGGATCGTCGGCAGCCCGATACGGCCGCCGAGGCGGGCGAGGACGGCAGCGGCCAGGAAGGCGCCGCCCATGGCGAGGAGGGTGTCTGCGTGTCCGATGAGCCTGATCCTTCGGGGTCGGTCAAGAGCGAGTCAAGGGCGTATCAATAATCCATCAGTAATTAGTTTACCGAACGATTGACCCTGCAACTATGAATCCGTCGGATTGTCAGCTTTTGTCTGTTAATTCCGTGACGGTGTCGCGAGGGCGTCGAGCGGCGCCCCGAGCGGACGCAGCGTCAACAGCCGTACACGTGAAGCGAGTTCGGATGCGGTCGTAGGGTCGGCCCATGACCGAAAAAGATCTGAACGTCTCCGAGGTGGAGGCCATCGCCCGCCGGGCCCATGCCCGGCAGACCGACAAGGCGGGCCGCCCGTACGCGGAACACCTGGCGGCGGTGGCCGAGGGTGTACGGGCACGGGGCGGCGACGACGGGCAGATCGCGGCGGCCTGGCTGCACGACGCGGTCGAGGACGGCGCGCTCTCCGCCCGGTGGCTGGCGGCGGCCGCCCTGCCGCAGCGGGTGAAGGACATGGTCCTGGCGGTGACCAAGCGCCCGGGCGAGGAGCTGTCCTCGTACACCGCGCGGATCCTGGCCACTCCGGGCGCACTGCTCGTCAAGGAGGCGGACCTCGCCCACAACGCGGATCCCGCCCGCCTCGCGGTCCTGGACGAGGCGACGCGTACCCGGCTGACGGCGAAGTATGCGCAGGTGCGCGGCCTGTTGGGGCTGGTCGGCGGCGAATCACCCTCGGACCGAAAGAATCCGGCCAACCCGGAGACGCACTGATCCACCCGCGGCCGGGCCGCGGGTGGATCAGTGGGAAGTCGGTGAGGGGGGCGGGGGGGGCCGGGCCCCCCCCCCCCGCCCCCCCCGGCGCCCCCCCCCCCGGGGGGGGCCCGCCACCCCCCCCCCCACTACCGCGCCGGGGGCCCCCTAAAGGGGCGGCCC
>NZ_JBIVUT010000021.1:102640-177047 GCF_044757365.1 Streptomyces sp. NPDC091289 | reverse complement strand
GGGGGCGGCGCCCCCCCCCCGCGGGGGGGGGGGGGGGGGGGGGGGGGGGGGGGGGGGGGGGGGGGGGGGGGGGGGTTGGCGGTCCTCCACCCACCCCCCCCCCCCCCCCCCCCCCCCTTCTCTGTTCAGGGATTACGTATGCCGATGTTGAGGTTTTCTCAACACATGGCTACGGTGGTTGACCATGCAGCAGGACGAGGTGGCCGCACGGGTCCGACAGGTGATCGACGCGGCGGGTGTGAGCGCGCGTGAGTTCGCGCGGCGGATCGTCATCGATCCGTCGAAGCTGTCCCGTTCCCTGAACGGCACACGCCGCTTCACCGCCGCCGAACTGGCCCGGATCGCGGACATCGGCGGCGTGGACGTCGGCCGGCTGATCGGTACGCCGGCCGACGCGGCGGGCGACACCGCGACGGCCGTGCGCGCCCCGTCGTCCCCTCGCCCGCCTTCGCCCTCACCCGAGGGCGGCAGACCCCTGCAGATCGTGCGCGAGACCGTCCGGCTCATCGCCGAGCGTGGATTCCATGCCGTCCGGGTCGCGGACATCGCCGCGGCCTGCCACACCAGCACGGCGGCGATCCACTACCACTTCCCCGGCCGCGACGAGTTGCTCGAAGCGGCGGTCCGCTGGTGCATGGACGAGGACACCCGTCGCCGTGCCGACGCCACGGCCGGTACCCGTCATGCCGGGGACGAGCTGCGCCTCCTGATCGAACTCCAGACGCCCCGCACCGAACAGCAACGGCGGCAGTGGTGCGTCTGGCTCGACCTGTGGGCCGAGGCCGCCCGGTCCACCACGGTCGGACGGCTCCATGTGGAGTACTACCGCCAGTGGCGCGGGACGGTCGCCGATGTGATCCGTCGCGGCGTCGGGCAGGGCGTGTTCCGCCCGGTCGACGTGGACGGCACGGCCCTCGCCCTCACCGCGCTGATCGACGGACTGGCCTCCCAGGTGCTGGCCACCGAGCCCGGCCTCCCGGGCACCGACGCGCAGGCCATGCACGACGCGCTGATCGCTCACGTGGACGCCTGCCTGACGGCACCCACGCCCGGCTGACACCCGCGCCCGCCCCGTACTCGCACCCGCACCCGCACCCGCACACCCGAAGAAGCCCCGCACCCCCGCACCCCCTGAACTCCCGAACTCCCCGAGAGGAGACGTTTTCGTATGCCCGTGAACCAGGACGTCATCATCACCTGCGCCCTCACCGGAGCCGGCGACACCGTCGGCCGCAGCCCCCATGTCCCCGTGACGCCCGAGCAGATCGCCGCCTCCGCCGTCGAGGCCGCCGGCGCCGGGGCGGCCGTGGTCCACATCCATGTCCGCGAGCCGGAGACCGGCGCCCCCTCCCGCGATCCCCGCCTCTACCGCGAGGTCGTCGAGCGGATCCGGGAGACCGGCACCGACGTGATCATCAACCTGACCGCCGGGATGGGCGGGGACCTCGTCATCGACCCGGAGGCCCCGCTCCGACAGCTGCCGGGCACCGACCTGGTCAGCGGGCTCGACCGGCTGCCGCACGTGGAGGACCTGCTGCCGGACATCTGCACCCTGGACTGCGGTTCGCTCAACTTCGGCGACGGCAGCAACCTCTACGTCTCCACCCCCGACATGCTGCGCACCGGCGCGAAGCGCATCCAGGAACTCGGGGTCCGGCCCGAACTGGAGATCTTCGACACCGGGCAGCTGTGGTTCGCCAAGCAGCTCCTCGCCGAGGGGCTGCTCGACGATCCCACGGTCTTCCAGCTCTGCATGGGCATTCCGTGGGGCGCGCCCGCCGACCCGGGCGTCCTCCAGGCGATGGTCAACATGCTTCCGCAGGGATCCCAGTGGGCGAGCTTCGCGCTCGGCCGGATGCAGATGCCCTGGGCCGCCCAGTCGATCCTGCTCGGCGGACACGTCCGGGTCGGGCTGGAGGACAACCTCTATCTGGGCAAGGGCGTCAAGGCCACCAACGGCCAGTTGGTGGAGCGCGCCGTGCGGATCACCGAGTCCCTGGGTTCCCGGGTCGCCACGCCCGACGAGGCGCGCGAGAAGCTCGGCCTGCGCCCGCGTGCCTGACCGGACTCCCCCTTCTCCTGCCTTCCCTTCCCTTCCCTCCCCCCACCGTCCTTCTGGAGTGCCGCCCGTGACTGTCACCCCCTCTGCCGCCGCGACCGACGGCCCCGCCGCCCCCTGTGCCCCGGAGGACGTACGCCGTGTCGCGTGCGTCGGTGCCGGAGTGATCGGCGGCGGCTGGGCGGCCCATTTCCTCGCCCGCGGATACGACGTCACCGCCTGGGACCCGGCCCCCGACGCCGCCGTCCGGCTGCGCCGGCTCGTCTCCGCCGCCTGGCCCGCGCTGGAACAGCTCGGCCTGGCCGACGGAGCCTCGCAGGACCGGCTGACCGTCACCGCGACCCTCGAAGAGGCCGTGGCCGACGCCCAGTTCGTCCAGGAGAGCGCCCCGGAGAAGCTGGACCTGAAGCGCGATCTGCTGGCCCGGCTGGACGCCGCCGCGCCCGCCGGTACGGTGATCGCCTCGTCGACCTCCGGCTATCCGATGACGGACATGCAGACGGAGGCCGCCGACCCCGGGCGGCTCGTCGTCGGGCACCCCTTCAACCCGCCCTACCTCATTCCGCTGGTCGAGGTCGTCGGCGGTGAACTGACCGCGCCCGCCGCGGTCGACTGGGCCTCGCGCTTCTACGCCGTCGCGGGCAAGTCCGTGATCACCATGGACCGCGAGGTCCCCGGCTTCATAGCCAACCGGCTCCAGGAGGCCCTGTGGCGCGAAGCCCTCCACATGGTCGCCAACGGCGAGGCGACGGTGGCGGAGATCGACGCGTCGATCACCGAGGGGCCCGGGCTCCGCTGGGCCGTGATGGGTCCGATGCTCACGTTCGCGCTCGCGGGCGGGGAGGGCGGGATGGCCCATATGCTCGACCACTTCGGCCCGTCGCTGAAGTCGCCCTGGACCCGGCTCGAAGCACCCGAACTGGACCGGGCACTGTACGAGGCGGTGGTGGCCGGCTGCGAGGAGGCCGCGGACGGCCGGAGCATCGCCGACCTGGTCGCCGAGCGCGACCGGGGTGTCATCGACGTCCTGCGGGCCACGGGCCGCCTGCCCCGTCCCGCCGAGGAGGCGACCCGATGAGCGAGCACACGACCCCCGAGGAGACGACCGTGCCCGACGACGACGCCACGGAACTCCCCCTGGTCCACCGGACCGTGCGGCCCGAGTGGATCGACTACAACGGCCATATGAGCGAGGCGTTCTACGTCCTGGTCTTCGGGTACGCCACCGACGCGATGATGATCGAGACCGGTCTGCACGCCGGGTACCGGGAGAGCACCGGCTGCTCGCTCTACACCGTCGAGTCGCATCTGCGCTATCTCCGCGACGTGGCCGAGGGCTCCCATCTCGCCGTCCGCACCAGTCTGTTGGGCGCCGACGCGAAGAAGGCGCGCTTCTGCCACGAGCTGTACGTGGTCGACGCGCCGGACGGCGTACCGGAGCCGGAGGCCGCCCCGGTGGCGACGAGCGAGCTGCTGGCGCTCCATGTGGACCAACGGGCGGGCCGCACCGTCCCGTTCCCGGATTCCGTACGGGAACGGCTGACCGCGCTCGTCGAGCCGGCGCCGGAGTGGGCGGGCCGCTCGATCGCCGAGGTCCCGGCGGTCCGCTGAGCCGGCCCGGACCCCGGGCCTCTGCCCTCTCCCCCCGGCTTCGCCCTCGACCACGGGCGAAGCCGGGTATGGCGTCCGCGTTGCCTCCGTGTTGCGGAGCATGACGGGCCGTTGCGGGCCGTTGCGGATTCGTGGCCAAGCGGGCGACACGCTTCCGAGCGTGCGGAACGCGGCCTACGGTCCGTATTCAGCCCGTCACCGCCCCGTGCGAGGAACCACATGAGCCAGCCCCTCGACTCCGTCACCGCAGGCCACACCCCCGAGGACCAGAACCGGCAGGACCCCGGCGCCGCCTGGTCGTTCGAGACCAAGCAGATCCACTCCGGCGCCGCCCCGGACCCGACGACCGGTGCCCGCGCGGTGCCGATCTACCAGTCGACGTCCTTCGTCTTCCGCGACACGAAGCACGCGGCCGACCTGTTCTCGCTGGCCGAGCCGGGCAACATCTACACCCGCATCCACAACCCCACCCAGGACGTCCTGGAGCAGCGCATCGCCGCTCTGGAGGGCGGGGTCGCCGCCGTCGCGCTGGCCTCGGGGCAGGCCGCCGAGACGCTGGCGATCCTGACGCTGGCCGGGGCCGGGGACCACATCGTCTCCTCCCCGTCGCTGTACGGCGGCACCTACAACCTCTTCCGCCACACGCTTCCCCGCTTCGGCATCGAGGTGACGTTCGTCGAGGACCCCGAGGACCAGGAGGCCTGGCGGGCGGCGGTCCGGCCCAACACGAAGGCGTTCTTCGCCGAGACGCTCGGCAACCCGCGTGGCGACGTGCTCGACGTGCGGGCCGTCGCGAACACCGCGCACGGGGCCGGGGTGCCGCTGATCGTCGACAACACCGTGCCGACGCCCTTCCTGCTGCGGCCGATCGAGCACGGCGCGGACATCGTGGTCCACTCGGCGACCAAGTTCCTCGGCGGGCACGGCACGACGATCGGCGGCGTGGTCGTGGACGCCGGCACGTTCGACTTCGGGGCGCACGCCGAACGCTTCCCCGACTTCCACGAGCCCGACCCGAGCTACCACGGGCTGCGCTACTGGCCCGACCTGGGCCCGAGCGCGTTCGCGGTGAAGCTCCGGGTACAGCTGCTGCGCGACCTGGGTCCCGCCCTCTCGCCGCACTCGGCGTTCCTGCTGCTCCAGGGCGTCGAGACGCTCAGCCTGCGGCTGGAGCGGCACACCTCCAACGCGCTGGAGCTCGCCCGCTGGCTGGAGCGGCGCGACGAGGTGGAGACCGTGCACTACGCGGGTCTGGAGTCGAACCGCTGGTACGAGGCCGGGCAGCGCTATCTGCCGCGCGGGGCCGGGGCCGTGCTGGCCTTCGAGCTGAAGGGCGGGGCCGAGGCGGGCCGGCGGTTCGTGGACGCGGTCGAGCTGTTCAGCCACCTCGCCAACATCGGTGACGTACGGAGCCTGATCATCCACCCGGCCTCCACCACGCACAGTCAGCTCACCGAGGAGCAGCTCATCGCCACCGGCGCCACGCCCGGTCTGGTGCGGCTGTCGGTGGGGCTGGAGAACGTGGACGACCTCAAGGCCGATCTGGAGGCGGGTTTCCGGGCGGCGAAGGCGGCGTCCTGAACCGGACGGCCGCACACCGCGCGCTCCCCCTCGTGCCGGCCTCCGGCGGCCGGCACGAGGGGGATCCGCCCGGTCGTCGCCGCTGGGCGGCGATCGAGGACCCGCTGCCCCTGGAGTCCGGGCTCCGGCTGCCGGGGGTGCGCCTGGCGTACGAGACCTGGGGGCAGCGGGCGGCGGACGGGTCCAACGCCGTGCTGGTGCTGCACGCGCTGACGGGCGACAGCCATGTGGCCGGAGCCGCCGGTCCGGGGCATCCGACGCCCGGCTGGTGGGACGCGCTGGTCGGTCCGGGCCGGGCGGTCGACACCGACCGCTGGTTCGTCGTCGCGCCCAACGTCCTGGGCGGCTGCCAGGGCAGCACCGGCCCTTCCTCGCTCGGCCCCGACGGCACACCGTGGGGGTCCCTCTTCCCGTATCTGAGTGTGCGGGACCAGGTGACGGCGGAGGCAGCGCTCGCCGATGTGCTGGGCATCGACCGGTGGGCGGCCGTGATCGGCGGCTCGATGGGCGGCATGCGGGCCCTGGAGTGGGCGGTGAGCAGGCCCGAGCGGACCGGTTCGCTGCTCGTGCTCGCCGCTCCGGCGGCCGCGTCCGCCGAGCAGATCGCCTGGGGCTCGGTACAGGTCGCCGCGATCCGCTCGGACCCGGGCTGGCACGGCGGGGACTACCACCACGCGCCCCCGGGCGGCGGCCCGCACCGGGGCCTCGGGCAGGCGCGCCGCATCGCCCACATCACGTACCGCAGCGAGGCGGAACTCGGCTCCCGGTTCGGCGGCCGGGCGGAGCCCGGGGAGGAGCCAGGGCACGGCGGCCGTTACCAGGTGGAGTCCTACCTCGACCACCACGCGGACAAGCTGGTGCGCCGGTTCGACGCGGGGAGCTATGTGACGCTCACCGAGGCGATGAACGGGCACGACGTCGGCCGGGGCCGGGGCGGGACCGCCCGTGCGCTGCGCCGGGCGGACATGCCCGCCCTGGTCGCGGGGGTGGACTCGGACCGGCTGTACCCCCTGGCGCAGCAGGAGCGGCTGGCCGCGCTGCTGCCGGGTGCGGACGCGCCGCGCACCATCGCCTCACCCTGCGGGCACGACGGGTTCCTCGTCGAGACGGAGCAAGTCGGCATACTGGTACGGGAGTTGCTCGCGCCGCTTCCGTACCCTCGTCCCACCCCCGTCCCACCTCCGGCCTTCCCCTTCACCTGACCTGCGAGGAGCTTCCATGAGTCCGGTTCCGACCGAGGACGCCTACGACCGGATACGGATGCGGCAGTGGGCCGACGGCCGGGCACGCTCCGCCGGGATCGAGCGCCGCGATCTGCTGAAGCTGGTAGCGGCCGCCTCCGTGGCCGTACCGCTGGCCTCGACCGCCGCACCGGCACAGGCGGCCGACGCACCGGCACGGGCGGCCGACGGGCTGCCGGGAGTGGTCAAGCCGCTGCCACCGGAGCTGTTCACGCTGCGCGGCACCAACGCGGAGACGAAGTTCGAGGCTCTGCGGGACACCGGTCTGCTCACCCCCGCCGACCGGTTCTTCGTACGCAACCACACCGCCACCCCGCGCATCGACCGGGCCGACTGGAAACTGACGGTGTGGGGCGACGGGCTGCGGGGCGGCCCGGTGGACTTCACCTTCGCGGATCTGCTGGCCCTGCCCTCGGTGACCCGGACCGCGTTCGTGGAGTGCGCGGGCAACGGGCGCAGCTTCTTCGCCTCGCAGCAGGGCCAGGAGGTCAGCGGCACCGCGTGGACGCTCGGGGCGATCGGGACGGCGCGCTGGCACGGGGTGCGGCTGTCGGACGTGTTGCGCCGGGCGGGGATCGGGCGGCACGCGGTGGACGTCCTGCCGCGCGGCCTGGACGACGAGGTCGTCACCGACGGGGTCGAGCTGGGGCGGGTGCGCCGGCCGCTGCCGGTGGCGAAGGCGCTGGACGACGTGCTGCTCGCGTACGGGATGAACGGCGGGCCGCTGCCGCCCGACCACGGCTACCCGGTCCGGCTGATCGTGCCGTCGTGGGTGGGCATCGCCAACATCAAGTGGGTCGGCGACATCGAGGTGAGCGCCGAGCCGCTGCTCACCCCGTGGAACACGGGCCTCTACCGGCTGTTCGGTCCCGGACATCCGCCCGAGGGGAGCGCGCCGCTGACCCGGCAGACGCTGAAGAGCGCCTTCGAGCTGGCGCCGGGAGCCTCGTTCCGCTCGCATCGGCGCGCGCTGCTGACCGGGCGTTCCTGGTCGGGCGGGGCGCCCGTGCGGGCCGTGGAGGTCAGCACCGACGGCGGTCGGCACTGGCGGGCGGCCCGGCTGCACGACGCGCCACGGGCCGGGAGCTGGGTGCGCTGGTCGGCGGACTGGGTGCCGGCACGGAAGGGCGCGACGGAGCTGCTGGCGCGGGCCACGGACCGGTCGGGGCGCAGGCAGCCGAAGGCGACGGCGCACAACACCCAGGGCTATCTGTTCGACGCGGTGGTGCGGCATCCGGTGACGGTCAGCTGAGGTCCCGTGCCGGGCGGGCCCCGGCCAGTACGGCGGTGTGGACGGCGCGGGCGATCCGCGCGCCCCAGGGGGAGCGGGGTCCGGCGAAGGGTTCGCCGCCGTCGGGCCCCGGTTCGGGGGCGGCGACGCACACGGCGTCCGTGGGGGTGCCCGAGCAGTCGAGGCCGGCGTCCAGGAGGGCCTGGACCTTGGCCTCGGTGGCGGTGGCGACGGCGTTGACGAGGGCGGCGTCGGAGAGCGCCACGGGCAGCGTGACGACGATGTTGACCGTGCCCGGCCGGAACGGGGACGCCTCGGCGTCCTCGGGGGCCGCCGCCCAGCCCCGTACCCCGAGGCCCGCCGTGACGGTCGCCGTGACACCGCCGTCGTGGCCGGTCGTGTACGCGGCGACGTCGGCCGCGGTCAGCAGCCCGGCGCCCGGGCCGGTGAGCCCCTCCGCGACGGCGATCTCGGCGAGGTGGCGGTCCGGGTCGAGGCGCGGGTAACCACCGGGGACCTGGGCGTTGAGGATCCAGGCCCGGGGGCCGATGCCGCCGCCGAGAACGGCGCTGCTGCAGACCCGGACGCCGGGCCCCAGCCGCCAGACGAGGTGGTGGAGGTGGTGCCCGTCCTCGTGCCGGTCGCGCAGTTCGCCGCGTTGCGCGGGCAGCCGGAGGCGTACGGAAGAGATGGCGCACCCCTGGTGGCTCGGCGGATCGGCGGTGGTCCGTCGTGCGGCCGCCACGGTCCGCCGATCATATGCGGGCCCGGCGCGGGAGCCGCACCCTCACCCGATTGGCCTAACGCCTGCCAGGACGGCCCGGCACCGCCGCACGGGGCCGGGGCCCCGCACCGGGCCCCCGGGGGCCGCGATCGGGGCGGGCGGGCGGTTGCAGCGGCCATGGGGGTGAGGCGCGATGGAATCCGGACGCGCCACCTCCGGTGGAGCCAACCACAGGGCGTGCCCGAGAGGAGGAATCGGTTATGGGAGCCGCTGACGGTTTCACGGATTCCGGAGAACTCGACGGTCTGACCGTGTACGACAACGACGGCGAGAAGGTCGGCAGTGTGGGCCGGGTGTACGTCGACGACGACACCGGCAAGCCCGACTGGGTCACGGTCAAGACCGGCCTGTTCGGCATGAAGGAGAGCTTCGTCCCGCTCGCCGGAGCCCGTCGAGTGGGCTCCGACCTGCACGTCGCCCATCCGAAGGACAGCGTCAAGGACGCCCCCCGGGTGGACGCGGACGCGCACCTCTCCGTGGCCGAGGAGGAGGAGCTGTACCGGCACTACGGCCTGACCAAGAAGTCCGGCAACCTCGGTGACAACCGGTCGGCCGGCATGGACGCGCCGACCACCGCCGGGACCGGGGCGATGGGCGCGGCCGGTGCCGCGGGCGCCGCGGGCGCGGCCGGTGGGACCGGAACGGCCCCCGGGGCCAAGGCGACCGGGAAGGCGACCACGGCCGGGACGAGCGCCGGGATGGCCGGCGCGGGAACGACAGGAGCTGCGGGCATGGCAGGAGCAGGCAGCGGTACGGGCAGGCACCGCGACACGGACGCCTCCACCACGGCACGCCCGCTGGCGGGCGCCGGAGCGGGCACGTCCCGGGCGGCCGACATGAGCGGCAAGGAGGAGATG
Source organism: Streptomyces sp. NPDC091289 (assembly GCF_044757365.1). NCBI lineage: Bacteria > Bacillati > Actinomycetota > Actinomycetes > Kitasatosporales > Streptomycetaceae > Streptomyces > Streptomyces sp. NPDC091289. Next base: position 167,683 of record NZ_JBIVUT010000021.1, on the reverse strand, counting down.
ATCCGCTCCGAGGAGCAGCTGCACGTCGGCAAGGAGGAGTACGAGAGCGGCACGGCGCGGCTGCACAAGTACGTGGTGACCGAGGAGGTCACCCGGACCGTGCCCGTGTCCCACGAAGAGGTACGGGTGGTCCGCGAACCGCTCCAGCCCGGTGAGAAGACCACCGGGACGACGGACTTCGGCGAGCAGGACGTCGAGGTCACGCTGCACGCGGAGCGCGCCACCGTACGCAAGGAGGCCGTGCCGGTGGAGCGGGTCCGGCTGGAGACCAACCGGGTCACCGAGCAGAAGGAAGTCTCCGCCGAGGTCCGCAAGGAGAAGATCGACTACGCGGACGGCAAGGACATGGGCACCGGCAAGGACGCCGGTGGCGAGTTCGGCCAGGGGCGACGCCGCTGACCTGAACCTCGCAGGTGGCCGACAGGCCGCTCCCACGTCCTCGGCCGCCGGGCGGGCTCGCACACGGAGTCCGCCCGGCGGACTGTCCGGCGCGGTTCGCCCCCTCTCAGCTGCGTGCCGAGGGGGGGCGCGCTCAGCGGCGCGGCAGGAACCGTACCGAGGGGCGTCCGTCGGGACCGTCCGGGGTGACGACCGCCCGGACCCCGTAGACGTCCTCGATGAGGTCCGCGGTGATGACCTCGGCCGGGGTGCCTCCGGCGACGACCCGGCCGGCCTTCATCACGGTGATCCGGTCGCAGAACATCGCGGCGAGGTTGAGGTCGTGCAGCGCGACGACGCTGGTGACGGGGAGTTCGGCGACCAGGGCGAGCAGGTCCAGCTGGTGCTGGATGTCGAGGTGGTTCGTCGGTTCGTCCAGGAGGAGTTCGCGGGGCCGCTGGGCCAGGGCCCGGGCGATCTGGACGCGTTGGCGTTCGCCGCCGGACAGGGTGTGCCAGGACTGCCCGGCGCGGTCCGTGAGCCCGGTGCGCCGCAGCGCCTCGGTGACGGCGTCCTCGTCGGTGCGGTCCGGGGCGGACCAGGCGCGCCGGTGCGGGATGCGGCCGAGGCGTACGACGTCCAGGACGCTGAGGTCGACCTGGGTAACCGCGTGCTGGTCGACGACGGCGATGCGGCGGGCGACGGTACGGCGGCCGAGACCGGCGAGGGGGTCTCCGTCCAGGGTGACGACGCCGGTGTCCGGGGCGAGGAGGCCCGCGAGGATCCGCAGCAGGGTGGACTTGCCGGAGCCGTTGGGGCCGAGGAGTCCGACGGTGGAGCCGGGCGGCGGGGCGATGGCCACACCGTCGAGGATGAGCCGCCCGCCCGCCTCCCGGCCGACGCGGTCGGCGCGCAGCCCCTCGGAACCGTTCACGGTGTGGCGCGTCATGACGTGCTCCGGGTGCGGTACAGGACGAGGACGAAGGCGGGGACGCCGATCAGCGCGGTGACGACGCCGACCGGCACCTCCTGCGGGTCGAGGGCGGTCCGGGCGAGGGTGTCGACCCAGACCAGGAAGATCGCCCCGGCGAGCGCGGTGACCGGGAGGAGCCGGCGGTGTCCGGAGCCGGTGAGGGCGCGGGCCGCGTGCGGCAGGACCAGGCCGACGAAGCCGATCGCCCCGGCCGCGCTGACCAGGGCTGCGGTCAGCAGGGCGGTGGTGCAGAGCAGCACGATCCGGGTGCGGGCGACGTTCACGCCGAGCGCGGCGGCGGCGTCCTGCCCGAAGGCGAAGGCGTCGAGCGTACGGGCGTGGGCCAGGCAGACCACCAGGCAGCCGGCGAGGACGGCGGAGCAGAGGGCGACCTCGGTCCAGCCGACGCCGCTGAGCGAGCCGAGGAGCCAGAACAGCACCCCGCGGGTCTGCTCGGCGTCGGCGGAGGTCATCACGACGAAGGAGGTCAGGGCGGAGAAGAGCTGCATCGCGGCGACGCCGGAGAGGACGACCCGGTCGGTGGAGCCGCCGAGGGTGTGGCTGAGCAGCAGCACCAGGGCGAACGAGCACAGCGCCCCGACGAACGCCCCGGCCGACAGCGACACCGCTCCCCCGCCGACCCCGAGGACGACCACCACGACCGCCCCGGTCGAGGCTCCGGAGGAGACGCCGAGGACGAAGGGGTCGGCGAGCGGGTTGCGCAGCAGGGACTGCATCACCGTGCCGCACACCGCGAGCCCCGCGCCGCACACGGCGGCGAGAAGGGTGCGGGGCATGCGGAGGTTCCAGATGATGCCGTCGCGGATCGGGCTGAGGTCACTGGCGCCGAACCCGAGGTGCGCGGCGACGGCGGACCAGACGTCGGGCACGGAGATCCGGGCGGGCCCGATGGTCACGGCGACCGCGACGGAGAGCAGCAGGAGCAGGACGCCGCCGGCCCAGAGCAGTGCCTGGACCGGCCCGCCGACCCGCCGTTCACCGGCGGACCGCTGCACCGTCGGGTTCCCTCCGCTCACCCCGCGAGCCCGAAGTCGCGCAGTCCGGCCGCGACGCGCTCCAGGCCCTCGACGGTCCGGATGGTGGGGTTCATGGCCTGGCCGCTGAGCAGCACGTAGCGGCGGTTCCTGACCGCGTCCATGGTCTTGGTGACCGGGTTGGACTCCAGGAACTCGATCTTCTTCTCGGCGCTCTCGGCGCTCTGCATGGTGCGGCTCAGGTCGCCGATGACCAGGACGTCGGGGTTGCGGTCGGCGACGGTCTCCCAGCTGATCTGGGGCCATTCGTCGTGGGTGTCGTCGAAGACGTTCTTCGCGCCGAGTTCCTTGGTGATGACGCCGGGGGCACCGCAGCAGCCCGCGAGGTAGGGGGCCTTGGAGTCGGAGAACCAGTAGAGGAGGGAGGCGTCCGAGGCGTCGATGCCGTCGGTGGCCCTGTCCACCCGTGCCCGGAGCTTCTTCACCAGCTTCTCACCGCGCTCGGGGACGCCGAACACCTGGGAGAGCTCACGGACTTCGGTGTAGACGCTGTCCATCGTGAGGGGCGCGGTACGGGCTCCGTCGCCGCCGCCGCTGTTGTCCTTGCCGGTGCAGTCGGCGGGCGAGATGTACGTGGGGACGCCGAGCTTCTCGAACTGTTCGCGGGGGGCGACGCCGCCCTTGGCGAGGGTGGAGGCGAAGGAGGCGGAGACGAAGTCGGGCTCCTTGTCGAGGACCTTCTCCGAGGAGGGCCGGTTCTCCGATATGCGCTCCACGCCCTTGTTGGCCTTCTCCAGGCCCTTCATCACCGGGTCGCTCCAGGTGGCGGTGCCCGCGAGCCGGTCGGCGAGGCCGAGCGAGAGGAGGATCTCGGTCGAGCCCTGGTCGACGGAGACGGCCCGCTGGGGCGGGGTCTTCACCGTGACGGTGCGTCCGCAGTTCTCGAGGGTGAGCGGAAACCCGTCGGCCTTGCCGCCCTCGGCGGCCGTGGTGCTCCCGTCGCCGCCGCAGGCGGTCAGCAGGAGGAGTCCCGCCGCGAGCAGGGCGGCGGTACGTATCGGGGCGGGGGTGGCCGTGGACAGCACGAAGGACCTCTGTTGTCTCTGGGCCCAGCCGCGGAGCCCGTCGTACGGTTCCCGTGCCCCGGTTCGGGGCGCGGATGCCAGCAGGTCTTCGGACTCGGGTTCGTCCGGGCGGGACGCCTTCCCGGAGCACCTGGGTGCTCCAGTGGCCGTGGCCCCGCCCGTCCCCCTCACCGCTGCGCGTCAGTTCCGGATTCGCACCGGATTCCCTGACCCCGTCGCTGGGGTTCGACTGGCCCCGGCAAGCTATCACGCGCCTTCCCGCAGATCAGACGCGGTGCGGCGGGTCACTGTGCGCGGGGCCGGTGCGGCGCGGGATCGTCCCGGCCGCACCGGCCCGGCGGATTCCGCCCGGGCTACGGAGCCTGGAGGGCGATCACCGCGTTGTGGCCGCCGAAGCCGAAGGAGTGGCTGACGGCCCGCCGTACGGGCACCTCGCGCGGGACCTTGGTGACGCAGTCGATGTCGAACCCGGGCTCGGGGGCGTCCAGGTTCGCGATCGGCGGGACCAGCCCGTGCTGGAGCGTGAGGATCGTCAGGCCCGCCTCGATGGCGCCGGCCGCCCCCATGCAGTGGCCCAGTACGCCCTTGGGGGCGGTGACGGGCGGCCGGTGCGGGTAGGCCCGGGCGATGAGGGCTGCCTCGGTGGCGTCGTTGAGGGGGGTCGACGTCCCGTGCGCGTTGACGTGGTCGACGTCCTCGGCGTGCCAGCCCGCGTCGCGCAGCGCGCCGTCGACGGCCGCCCGTGCGATGTCCCCGGAGGGGTGGGGGCTGGTGGGGTGGTGGGCGTCGGTGGTGGCGCCGGTGCCCGCGATCAGCGCCCGGGGCGAGGCTCCTCGGGCACGGGCGTCCTCGGCCCGCTCCAGGACCATGATGGCCGCGCCCTCGCCCATGACGATCCCGGCCCGGTCGGCGGCGAAGGGCCGGCAGAGGCGGGCGGGGTCGCCGTCCCGCAGCGCTGCCGCGCCGGAGCGGGCGAAGCCGGTCATGGCGACCGGGAACACGATCGACTCGGTGGCCCCGGCGATGGCGATGTCGCAGTGGCCCAGCGTCAGCATGTCCCGGGCCACCGACAGCGCGGTCACCCCGGACGAACAGGCCGTGCACGGGGCGAGGCTGGGTCCGGTGGCCTTCATCCGGATGGCGATCTCGGCCGCGGGCATGTTCGGGATGGTCAGCAGGATGCCCGAGGGCGAGGTGGCCTCGGGGCCGCGCCGCTCCAGGGCGACGGCCTGTTCGGTGAGTCCGGCGGATCCTCCGCTGCTGGTGCCGACCACGACGGCGACCCGGGGGCTGTCCCAGTGCGCGGGGTCGAGCCCGGCGTCGGCGACCGCCTCCCGGGCTGCCAGGACGGCGAACTTGACGTACCGGCCCATCCGGAACGCGGTCCGGCCGCCGACGGCGTCGTCGAGGTCGATGCCGGCGACCGTGCAGGCGAAGTCGACGGCGCAGCCCCGCAGTTCGGGGACGGTGCGGGCGGGCGACTCCCCGGCGCGGACTCCGTCCCAGGTGGTGTCGGTGGTGTGGCCGACCGGGGTGATCATCCCCAGGCCGGTGACGGCGATGGCGGGTCGCTTCATCGGGTGTTGCTCACCGGCACCGTGGCCTCGGCCGCCGCGCTGCCGACGGCCGCGTCGATGTACGCGGAGATGTCGGCCAGCGTGGCGTCCTTGTACAGCTTCTCCGAGTCGGCGTCGACGCCCAGGGTCTCCTTGATGATGACGGCGAACTCGGCGACCGCGAGGGAGTCCATCTCCAGGCTGTCCATCGTGGACTCCGGCAGGATCTCGGCGGCGGGCACCTTGAACGTTCCGGTCAGCACCTCGGTGATCTTGGGGTGGATGGTCTTCATGGCGATTCCTCTCATCGGCGTTTCACCGGCAGGTGGCCGGCTCGGGTTTTCCCGACGGCGGGTAGGTGAACGCAGCAACCCACCGCCCGAAGTAACTGGATGACGATCTTCCGGTTACGCCCTGGGGCGAACCGATTCGTCTGCGCTCACCTGCGGCTTCTCGAACCATCGGGAGAGGATCGAGGTGGTTCCCCAGTACGCCAGCAGGACCCCGCGGGTGCCGAGCGCGGCCACCTTCTCGCGCAGCGGACGCCTCCTGCTGCCGCAGACGGGCTGCCGGAACTCCGCCGCGCGGCCCCGGATTCCCGCCCTGCGGCCCCGGTGCCAGGGCCCCTCGGGGTCGTCGTAGACCTCCGCGTAACCGGGTCCGGCGATCGGCCAGTCCGACATCAGGCGCTCGGGGAGCGCGAAGGACCCGACCAGGGCGGGGGTGTGGGCGGCCACGACGGCGACCGCCTCCTCCACCGCCTCGGGCAGAAAGGTGACCTGATCGGCGGTCAGCCGTCCGGAGGCGAGCAGGTCGCCGCTGTTGCGGGCGATCCACCGGAGCGCGAAGAGCCTGCGCAGCTCGGTGAGCCGGGCACGGGCCTCGCCCTCGGGGAGGGAGGCACCGGCCTCGGCGTACGCCTCGTCGGCCTGCCGGTAGGCGTACGCCTCGACGCCGCGCAGCGCGGCCGAGGAGGCGGCGTTCCAGCGGCCGAGCGGGTCGCCGGGCGGGGCGGCGCTCATCCGCTCGCGGGCGCGGGCGAACCAGAGGTCCTCCACGGCCGCGAACAGCCGGCCGAGGAAGGCGGGGTCGTCCAGCTCGCCGGGGCCGTCGTCCTCGGCCGCTTCCCGGACGGTGGCGCTGAACAGCATCTCGGCGGCGGCCTTGGCGTGCACGGCGAGGTTGTCGCCCTCGGCGGTGATCGCGCCCTCGATGCCGGTGAACAGCTCGGTCATGCCGTTGTTCTCCAGGAGCCCCTGGGCGCCGCACCGTTCGCGGCACTCGACGATGACGCCGCGCGCCTGCCAGGTGATCCACCCCTTGGCGACGGCCACCAGGCGCTCCGCCTCCTCCCGGTCGGCCTCCGGGGCCGACTCCCAGCGGTCCAGGGCCCTGCGGTGCAGCAGGCTCATCGCGTAGACGGTGGCCATCGCCCCCGCGAGCGGCCCGTGGTGGGTGCGGTGCGCGTACACCGGGACCCGTTGGGCGGCGCGCGATCCGGAGATCATCCGGTGACCGGCGTAGCGGACGGCGATGGCCAGGGTGACCCGGGCGGAGCCGACCGCGCAGGCGCTCATGGAGAGCTTGCCGGGGGTGACCCGGCCGATGGAGGTGAGGAACCGCCGTCTGCGGTTGGGGATTTCACTGCGGAAACGGCCGTCGTCGCCGATCCGTCCCTGTTGTCCGGCGAGCAGCGCGTCGCGCGGGACGAAGCAGCGGTCGAAGGAGGTCAGGCAGTGGTCGACCGGGGAACCCATCCGGGCGGGCAGCCGCCGCACCCGTACGCCGGGCAGGGAGCGGTGGGCGTCGGTGAGCGGGGCGAGGAAGAGGAACACGCCGTGGTCGGCGCCGTCGGCGAGGAGCCGGGCCGCCACCACACCGGACTTGGGGCCTCCGGCGGGGCTGGTGTTGGGCATGAACTTCTGCGCCCCGGCGTGCGGGGTGTGCAGAACGAAGCCGTCGCGTTCGCGGTCGTACGTCGCGGTCGTCTCGACGGCCGCCGCGTCGTTGCCGTGCGCCACCTCCGTACAGAGGAAGGTGCCCACGCGCCGCAGGGCGAGGAAGTCCGACAAGTCGCGCAGCGTGTCCGCGTCGTGGTCGAGGAGGCTGCCGAGGAAGAGGTTGTAGTGGATGCCCGCCACGGTGGTCAGCGCCGGGTCGACGGGGCCGAGCCACTCGTGCAGGGCGGCCAGCGCCCGGGGGTCGGCGGCCAGTCTCGCGCCGCTGTCGAGCGCGTTGTTGAGGATGCGCAGCCGGTGGTAGGAGAGGGCGAGCCGTTCGTCGGGTGTGCCGCCGCCGGGGCGGCGAAACGGTTCTGTTGTGAGCAGTCGTCGCCAGAATCCGTGTTCCTGGCGGAAGTTCGGCCCGAAGAGCACCGTGGTGAGCAAGTCGTTCGTGGACGGCGGAGCCGCGTCATTCATGGTTACGGTCACAACACAGTAACGATCAAGGAACGGCGAGGACACCCCTCGCCGTCCCGAAATGCCCCGCTTTTCAGGCGCGTTGGAAGGCGAGGGCGACGTTGTGGCCGCCGAAGCCGAAGGAGTGGCTCAGCGCCGTCCCGACGCGCTGGTGCCGGGGTTCCTTCGTCACGCAGTCGAGCGGGAAGGCGTCGGGGAGCGCGTCCAGGTTGGCGATCGGCGGAATGGCGGAACGTTCCAGCGTCAGGACGGTCGCCACCGCCTCGATCGCGCCCGCCGCCGCCAGGGTGTGCCCGACGACGCCCTTGGGCGCGGTCACCGGCGGCCGGTGCGGGAAGAGCCGGGAGATGAGGGTGGTCTCCATGGCGTCGTTGAGGGGCGTGGAGGTGCCGTGGGCGTTGATGTGGTCGACGTCGCCCGGTGTCCAGCCCGCCTGGTCGAGCGCCGCCTGGACCGCCCGCTGGGCGCCGTGCCCGTCGGGGGCCGGGGCGGTGGGGTGGTGGGCGTCCGTGCTGGACCCGGCCCCGGTGAGCAGGGCGCGGGGACGCCGGCCCCGGGCGCGGGCCCCGGCCTCGCGCTCCAGGACGAGCATGGCGGCGCCCTCGCCGATGACGAAGCCGTCCCGGTCGGCGGCGAACGGGCGGGACGCGGCCGCCGGGTCGCCGGTGCGGGTGGACAGCGCGCCCATCCGGGCGAAGGCGGTGACCACCAGCGGGGTCAGCACCGACTCCGCGCCGCCCGCCACCACCACGTCGCAGCTGCCGCCGAGCAACAGGTCGCGGGCGACGGCGATCGCGGTGGCCCCGGAGGCGCAGGCGGTGGCGGGGGCGAGGCTCGGGCCGCCCGCCTTCAGCGCGATGGCGACCTCGCCCGCCGCCGCGTTGGGGATCATCATCGGGACGAGCAGCGGGGAGACCGCGTCGGGCCCCGAGGCCGCCAGCTTGGCGGCGTTGTCGACGAGGACGGAGACGCCGCCGACGCCGACGCCGAGGACCACCCCGACCCGGCTGCCGTCCCACCGTGCGGGGTCGAGTCCGGCGTCGGCGACGGCCTGCCGGGCGGCCACCAGGGCCAACTTCACGAACCGGGCCATCCGCCACACCGACCGGCCGCCCACCGCCGCGTCCAGGTCGATGCCGTCCACCGGACAGGCGAAGTCGACCGGCAGACCGGCGAGTTCCTCGCACCGCCGGGCGGTGGAGCGCCCGGAGCACAGCCCCTCCCAGAAGCTGTGCTCGTCCGCCCCTGCGGGTGTCACCAGGCCGACCCCCGTCACCGCGATGGCGGTGCCGGCTCCGGCCTCGGTGCCCTGATCAGCGGGGAGCGACATGCTGTGTTCCTTCCGTAGAATCCGTCGAAATGGTCCCCGGGGGCCCCGGCCAGCGAAGTGCCGCCGAACCCCAGGTCAGTCCGCCCCCGAAGGCGGTGAGCAGCACCCGGTCGCCGGCCCGGAGGCGGCCCCCGTCCGCCGCGTCGGCCAGGGCCAGCGGGATGGAGGCGGCGCCGGTGTTGCCGACCCGCTCCAGATGGGTGACGCAGCGCTGCGGCGCGATGCCGACCCGCTCCGCGACGGCGCGCAGGATCCGGGCGTTGGCCTGGTGCGGTACGAAGCGGTCGACCTCGGCCGGGTCCCAGCCGACCCGGTCCAGGAGCGTCCGGCATGAGCCGGTCATCCGCTCGACGGCGTGCTGGTAGACCGTGCCGCCCTGCATGCGGAAGAACCCGTCGCCCGGGCCCGGCGGTTTCCCGCTCGCCCGCGCGCGGGCCCCGCCGCCCGGGACGGTGATCAGCTCGTAGCCCGTACCGTCGCTGCCCAGGTCGAACGCGAGCAGTTCCCCGGGGTCGCCGGAGCGCCCGGCCGCCACCAGGGCGGCGCCCGCCCCGTCGCCGAAGACGACGCCCGCCGAGCGGTCGTCCGGGTCGAGCCAGGTCGAGTAGACATCGGCGCCGACCAGCAGGACCCGCCCGTAGAGACCCGATGCGACCAGTCCGTGACAGACGGCGAGTCCGTAGACGAAGCCGCTGCACACGGCGGCGATGTCCAGGGCCGGTACGGTGCCGAGCCCGAGCCGGGCCGCGAGCGCGGGGGCGGTGCCCGGACAGAGGTGGTCGGGGGTGGCCGTGGCGAGGACGACCGCGTCCACCTCGCCCGCCGCCGGGGCGCGGGCCAGCAGCCGGGAGGCAGCCTCGTAGGCGAGGTCCCCGGTGGCGACGCCCGGTCCGGCACGGTGCCGGCTGCCGATGCCGGTGCGACGGCGGACCCAGGCGTCGTCGATGCCCCAGTCCGCGGGGAGCCGTTCGTTGCCGACCGGTTCCCCCGGCACCCAGCCCGCCACGCCCTCCAGCACCGCCGTGCGCGTCCCGGCCGCTAAGACTCCCGCCCGCGTCCCCGGCTCCGTACCGCTGTCGGCCGTCCGTCTCCTCGCCACCCGTTGCCCCGATCCCGTTGTCGTACTGCATCCGGTTGACGAACGGCGGAACGTCTCACGAGGGTGCGTTCGACTGCGCCGAACGGGTCATGACGAGGCGTCAGTTGTGAGCCAGGGCTTCCCGGAGCTCGTCCGGGCCGGGCGGGTTGGCCCCGGCCCGGGAGACGGTCACGGCGGCGGAGGCCACCGCGTGGCGCAGGACGTCGGCGACGGTGTCCCGGTCCACGGCGCGCAGCCGCTCGCGCGCGTCCGGGCCGAGGAGGCCGTGCCCGGCGAGGGCGTGGAGCGTCCCGGACATGAACGCGTCGCCCGCGCCGACGGTGTCGGCGACGGTGACGGGCAGCGCTTCGGCGGCGGCCCGGCCGCCGGAGAACAGGGCGAACGCGCCGGCCCCGCCCCGGGTGACGAGGACCAGCGCGGGGCCGGCGGCGAGCCACCGCTCGGCGACCCGCTCCGGCTCCTCGTCCGGGTGCAGCCACCGCAGGTCCTCGTCGCTGGCCTTCACCACGTCGCTCAGCGCGACGCAGCGCTCGACCCGGGCCACGGCCCGGGCGCGCTCACCCATCAACTCGGGCCGCACATTGGGGTCGTAGCTGACGGTGGCGCCGGCCCGCAGGGACTCCACGGCGGCCAGGACCGTCGCGGCCCCGGGCTCGACGACGGCCGCGATCGAGCCGGTGTGCACATGGAGCGGCGCCCGGTCGAGCACCACCGGGCCGAGGGTCCAGCCGACGTCGAAGGTGTACGTGGCGTGCCCCTGGCCGTCGAGGGTGACGGCCGCCGACGGGGTGGGGCCGATGGCGCCGTCGGTGCGGACCGCGACCCCGGCGGCGGCCAGATGGTCCCGGATGAGCCGCCCGTGGCCGTCCGGGCCCAACTGGGTGAGCAGGGTGGTGTCATGGCCGAGGCGGGCCAGGCCGTACGCGACGTTCGCGGGGCCGCCGCCCGGGTGGACCCGGTCGGCCTCGCCCGGCAGCCGGACGATGTCGGCGACGCATTCGCCGATGACCAGCAGTTCACGGGGGTCAGGCATGGGGGTGGGTCTCCTGCAGTGCCGTGGGGTGGGTGTCCGGGTCAAGGCTGACACTCTCCGGGGACTCCGGCGCGGCCCGGCGGACCCACAGGAGCGCACCCGCGAGCAGGACGGCGGCGGCCAGCAGCCAGGGCAGCGGGCCCAGCGGCAGCATCCCGGCGACGAGTCCCGCGCCCGCGCCGCACAGTTGGAGGGCGAGGGACTGCACCGAGAGTGCGGTGGCCCGGCCCGAGGAGTCGACGCGGCGGTGGAGCAGGTCGTTCTCGTTGGGGCCCGCGATGCCGAGTCCCAGGTAGACGAGCCCGTATCCGGCAGCGGCGGTCGTCGTGGCGAGCGCGTCCGTGGCCGAGGAGGTGGCGGCCGTGATCCCGAGCAGGGTCAGGCCCGCCGCGGCCACCCCGAGGCCCGCGAGCACCGCGCGTTCGCTGCTTCCGGTCAACCTGGCTGCTGCCGGGGCGAGTTGGCTACCCAGGGCGGCGCAGGCGAACCCGGCGCAGGCGAGGGCGGCGAAGAGTACGGCCCCGGACTCGGCGGCCCCGGTGAGCGCGGCCGCCCGGCCCGGGGTAAGGAGTTCGAGTGCGGCGAAGGCGGCCCCGGTGGCGCTCGCGGTCAGCAGTACGCGGCGGATCAGGGCGTCCCGGGCGGCGAGCCGGAGACCGTCGGCGATGGCGGCGGGCACACCGCCCAGGATGCCGCGCAGGGTGACCCCCGGCCGGGGCGGTTCGGGGAGAGCCCGCAGGACATGGAGGACGAAGACGACTTCGACGGCCGCACCGAGGAGCGCGGGCACCGAGAGCGGCAGGACGAGCCCGGAGGTGACGTCGGTCAGCCAGGCTCCCGGGTCGGGGCCGAGGCCGAGCAGCCAGGGCAGGGCGCCACCGAGGAGCGTGCCCAGGGCGAGCGCCACGGAGACCGCCGAGCTGCCCCGGGCCAGACCGGTGCGCACATCGGCGTCGGGGCCGGCCGAGGCGTGCACGGTGTCGACGTACCAGGCCTCGGCCGGGCCGCTGGACAGGGCGCGCGCCGAACCCATCAGCGCCATACCGAGGATGAACACCCAGGCATCGGTACCGAGTCCGAGCAGCGTCAGGGCGGTCAGGTTGAGAAGTCCGGCGGTGGCGAGGACCGCACGCCGACCGATGACGTCGGAGAAGCCTCCGGTGGGCAGCTCCATCGCGGCGGCGGTGAGGGAGTGCGCGGCGAAGAACCCGGCGATGGCGGCGAGGCCCATGCCGCGTTCGGTGAACAGGAGCACGGCGGGGGCGAGACTCATGCCGATGGGGAGCCAGAAGAGGAAGGAGACCGCGACGAACCGGCGGCGCGCGGTCGCCTCGTCCAGGCCGGATATCGGGGCGGCGGCGAGGGCCGGTCCGCCGGTCACGACGCGTCTCCGGCAGCGGCGGCGTCCGTACCGGCCACCGGGTCCGGGGCCAGCGGGAGTCCGGCGGTGAACAGGACGACCTGCTCGGCGCGGGGGTCCTCGGCGTCGCGGGCGGTCAGCTCTTCCGTCTTGGCCTGGAGCACCTCCCACAGCTCGGAGAGCGACTCGGGGGTCAGCCGGGGCATGAAGTCGTTGACGCCCGACGGCTCCTGCCATTCCCGTCCCAGGCGGCCGCTGTCCAGATCCGCCTCGTGGCGTTCCAGCGACCGCTGGAGGTGCTCGATCTGGCGGCGGTGCAGAACGCTGAGGATGGTGCTGCCGCCGGGGCTGCGGTGCATCGCCTCGTTGCTCCACGAGGTCATGTCGTGCACGGACTTCCAGCGGCGTTCCCGGCCGTCACGGTGGTCGGCCTCGGTGACGAACGCGTACTTGGCGAGCACCCGCAGGTGGTAGCTGGTGGAGGCCGAGGACTCCCCCGTCCTGACCGCGAGTTCACTGGCGGTGGCCGGGCCGTGCTGCCGGAGCAGCCCGAGCAGGGTGAGGCGCAGGGGGTGGGTGAGGGCCTTGAGGGCGGCCCCGTCCTGTGCCGGATCGAGTATGCGACGACCGTCTTCGCTGTCCATGACCGCAGCGTAGAACGGCGGAGGCACTTTCCCAAAGTATTTTTGCAGAATATTTTTGGGAAACTTGGCCGGTGACGGTCGGACGGTGACGGTCAGGAGTCGGCAGGAGCCCCCCGGCGTGCCCGCAGGACCTCGACCACCTCCCGGCACCAGTCACGGTTGGCGCGTTCGAAGTCCCGCCCCCGGCGACAGGTGAGATACGGGCCGACGCGCGGTCCGTGGAGCAGGAACTCCGCCTCGTCCAGCCCTCCGCGCATCCCGCGCAACTGCTCCTCGAACAGCGCGGCCTTGGCCTCGGCGAACGCGTACCGCTCGGTGAGCCGCTCGATCAGCACGTCCGTGTCGAGGTGGTCGGCCGCCTGGACCTGGACCAGCAGGTCCTCCCGGAGGAACGCGGGCTTGGCGGCGGCGGACGCGAAGCTCTCCAGCTCGGCCAGCCCCTCGCCGGTGACGCGGAACAGCCGCTTGTTGGGGCGCGCCTCCTGGACGACCTCGCGGCCCGCGACCAGCCCCTCCTTCTCCAGCCTGGCCAGCTCCGCGTAGACCTGCTGCGGCAGGGCGTGCCAGAAGTTCGCGACACCCGCCGCGAACGCCTTCGTGACCTGGTAGCCGCTCAGCTCCTCGTCGAGCAGCGCCGCCAGCACCGCGTGGCGCAACGCCATCGGACCGCCTCCCTCTCCGCCGCGTCCGGGCCGTCCCCGTCCACGCCCACCCCTGTTCGGAACACCGAACCCCATGATAGTCATGAAACTGACTAGTCACATTCATGACTATGCAACGCGCCTCAGCAAGGACGCACCTCATCAAGGAGGACACCATGACCACCGCAGTGGACCGCTTCCGCGCCGCCGTCGACAGCCGCGACCTCGGCGCCCTGGACCATCTGTTCACCGAGGACATCCGGCTCTACAGCCCGGTGAAGTTCACCCCGTTCGAGGGCCGGCCGGCGGTGCTGGGCCTCTTCGGCGTCCTGCTGCGCACCTTCGAGGACTTCCGTTACGTCGGTGAGTTCGCGGGCGCCTCGCAGACGAGCGCCGACGGGGCCGAGGCCCCGTCGGCGGTCCTGCTCTTCCGGGCGACGGTCGGCGGCAAGGAGATCCACGGCATCGACCTGCTGCACCTGGACGAGGACGGGCGGATCAAGGAGTTCACCGTGATGGTCCGTCCGGCCTCCGCCGTGCAGGCGCTGGGCGAGGCCGTGCTCGCCGGCCTGGTCGCCGACGGCCTCGTCCCCGCCCCGTAGGACCGGGGCTCAGCTCGTCCGCGCCGCCTCCAGGGCATCCGCGACCAGGCCCAGGAACCGGGCGTGGTCGCGGGGCCCGTAGAGCGGCTCGGGGTTCCACGGGACGACGGGCGTCGGCGCACCCTCGCTCCCCCGCAGCTCTTCCAGCGGGGTGGCGTGGGCGCGGATGTCGGTCAGGATCACCTCGGGGCGCAGCGCGAAGGTGTCGGAGCGGCTCTGCGTGGACCAGTTGGCCCCCGGCCCTTCGGCCGGCTCCACGACCTGGACGCCCAGTTCGGTGAGCACGCGCAGTTCGGGCCACATTTTGGGGCGTGCGACATGTGCCTGGTCCGGGCCGGCCGGGGAGAGGGCGAGCACCCGGGGCGCGTCGGCGGACGTGGCGGCGACGATCGAGCGCAGCCGCTCCCGGGCGGCGTCCAGGTCCTGGTCCGCGCCCGGCCGGTCCACCGCGCCGAGCGAGCGGGCCAGTTCGGCGAACCGGTCGCCGATCTCGCCGAACGTACGGGCCTGGCTGACGTCGAGGACGACCACCGGGACCCGCTCCTCCAGGGGCTTGGCGGTCTCGGGGGCCAGCCCGTAGACATGGCCGCCGCCGTAACTGACGGCCACCACGAGGTCCGGCCCGGTGCTCAGCAGCCGCTCGACGTCCAGGGCGCCGCCCGCGCCGACGTACGCGACCTCGTCCAGCGGCAGGGTCCCGGTCTTCGCCGTATCGGCGTCCGGACCGTCGTGGTCGGAGCCGAATATTCCCACCGGCCGGATTCCGAGGTCCCACAGGGTCGCCCCGGCCTGAACATAGGCCAGCACCCGCCCGGGCGGGCGGGGTGCCGTCGACTGCTGACCCCGGTCGTCGGAGAACCGCCATTCGCTCTGTTCCGTCACGTCACACACGCCCCTCTGCCGCCGACTGCCGTTCCATTCGTGCGAGTTCGTACACGTGTACCTGCCCACCTCCTCGCCCCCACACCCCTCTGGCCAGGGAACAAACGGCCGTCGATCGGTTTCGGCCACGCTGGGCGGCCCGTATCACCGAGTGTTAGAAATGAGGCACCCTCAGTCATCGGTCAGCGCCCTGGGCCGGCCCTTCCGGACGGAGTCGACTCCCATGCGCGCGACCCTTGTGAAGGCAGCTCTGGCCGTCGGCATCGGCGCGTCGCTCTGTGCGGCCTCGGCGGACGCGCCGGCCACGGCCGGGGCCACGGCTCGGGCGGCGGCAGGAGCGGCGAGCGCGCCGGAGTGCCCCGTGGTCGACGTCCTGGCCATCCACACGCCGAAGGCCGCGAAGCGGGTCGGCGGGGAGCACCGGGTGCCGGCCTCGGCCCAGCGGATCGCGACGCGGATGAACCGGTCCCTGGCGGCGGGCGGTCTCTGCGGGATCATCCGCGTCGTCCACCCGTACACGGCGACCGGCTACGAGGGATCGGAGGAGTTCCGCGCCGCGCACGCCACGCTCAAGGAGCATGCGGCGGGGCTCGGACGGCAGGTGCACGAACAGCGGGCGCGGTACGGCGCCGACCTGGTCACGCTCGTCGTGGACCGGCCGCAGCGGGGCGGCGGCACGGCGGACTACACGCCGGTGCTCGACAGTTCCACGGACGAGTACGCCTACGCGGTCGTCGACGTCGACGGGATCGACCTGGATTCGGCGAGCCACGAGATCGGCCACAACCTGGGCCTGGCCCATGACCGTACAACGCTGGCGGGCAACGCGGACGGCTCGATGAGCGTAAGCCGGAACCGCCCGTACAACACCGGCTGGATCACCGAGGACGGCAAGCGCTACACGATCATGGCGTACCGCTCCGCGTGCGGGGACCGCTGCCGGCGGATCAGCCGGTTCTCCAGCGCGACGCAGACCTGGAAGGGCCACCGACTGGGCGACGCGGACAACGACGGCGTACGGGTGCTGCGCGAGACCATGCCGATCGTCGCCGGGTACCGCGACAGGAGCTGACCCGGAGGCAGGGGCGCGTCACCCGTCGGCGCGTCACCCGTTACGGGGGCGCGCACCGTCCAGCGCCAGGTCCACGATCCGGCGCGCGAGCCCCTTGTCCAGCGGTGCCCCGGTCAGCAGGACCCGTGCGAACAGCGGCCCCGCCAGGGTCTCGGCGACCAGCCGGGGATCGGTGTCCGGGGCCAGCTCGCCGCGCTCGATCCCGCGCCGCACGATGTCCTCGCCGCGCTCCAGACGGGCGTCCCAGTACGGGAGGCGCTCCGCCTCGACGGACCCCACGTCGGGCGAGGCGCCGAGGTGGAGCAGGGCCGCGCCCCGCGGGGAGGCGAGGTAGTCCGAGACCGCCGACATCAGCTGGGTCAGGTCCTGGCGCACGTCCCCCGTGTCGGGCGCGGGCAACGCGTCGTCGGCGTGCGAACCGAGGGCGTCGAGCAGCAGGTTCTCGCGGGTCTTCCACCGCCGGTACACGGAGGTCTCGTGCACCCCCGCCGCCCGGGCGACCGCCGCGACCGTGGTGCCGGTGAGCCCTTCCGATGTGAGCAGGTCGACGGTGGCCGCCAGGACGGCCTGCCGCATGCGTTCGCCCCGGCGGCGCAGCGGCGCGGGGCTCTTCTCCGTGGTCACCCCCGAACCGTATCGCAGGGCTACTTGCTTTACGGGCAGGCCGGGCTTACGTTTCAAAGCAAGGCGACTTGCGATAGGCCGCCGATCCGAACCGTAAGGACCCGTCATGGAACGCATGCGCGCCGCGCGTCTCCACCTCCCCAGCCGCACCCTCACCGTGGAGGAGGTGGACAGGCCCGTGCCCGGCCCCGGCGAGGTGCTGGTGAAGGTCGGGGCGGCGGGGGTGTGTCTCTCCGATGTCCACCTCGCCGACGGCACCCTGAGCCCGATGTACCTGGAGGGGGACACGGTCACCCTGGGCCACGAGGTGGCCGGGACCGTGGCGGAGCCGGGGCCGGACGTCGAGGGCTGGGCGGTCGGTGACCGGGTGGTCCTCCAGGCCGGCGAGGAGCGCCGGGGCCGGACGTACACCCGGGGCGTCGACTACGACGGCGGCTGGGCCGAGTACGCCCTCGCCACCGCGTCCACCCTCGTCGCCCTGCCCGACTCGCTGCCCTTCGAGCAGGCGGCGATCATCCCGGACGCGGTCTCCACGCCGTGGGCCGCGGTGACCGCCACCGGCGATGTGCGGGCGGCGGAGGCCGTGGGCGTCTGGGGCGTGGGCGGGCTCGGCGCGCACGCCGTGCAGCTGCTGCGGGCGGTGGGCGCGCACCCGGTCGTCGCGGTGGACCCGGCCCCGGCGGCCCGGCGGCGGGCCCTGGAGTTCGGGGCCGACCTGGCGCTGGACCCCGCCGATCCGCTGTTCCGCGAGAGGGTGCTCGGGGCGACGGGCGGTGTGGGTCTGCAGGCGGCGTTCGACTTCGCCGGAGTCCCGGCGGTCCGCGAGCAGGCGCTGACCGCGCTGGCGACGAAGGGGCGGCTGGTGCTGGTGGGACTGACCGACCAGCCGCTGACGGTCGCCCACGGCACCCTGTTCAGCTATCGCGGGCACCGGATCCTGGGCCACTACGGCTCGGAGGGCCACCATGTGCCGCAGCTCGTGCGGCTCGCCGAGGGCGGTCGGCTGGACTTCTCCCGGTCGATCACCGAGGTGCTGCCCCTGGACGACGTGGCGTCGGCGGTCCGGCGGATGGAGACCAAGGAGGGCGACCCGGTCAGGATCGTTCTGCGGCCGTGACGGGCTCCCGTTCCCTCTCCGGCTCGCGCCGGTCCAGCTCGACGTTGAACTGGGCGCCGGCCAGCAGGGAGAGGTTGGCGAACCAGACCCAGATGAGGAAGACGACGAGCCCGGCGAGCGACCCGTACAGCCTGCTGTAGCTGCCGACCTGGGTCGCGTAGAGAGCGAACAGCGCCGACGCGGTGAGCCAGCAGAACGCGGCGAGGATCCCGCCGGGCAGGCCTCGGCGGACACCGCGCGCGGAGCGGGGGCCGGTACTGAAGAGGACCATGATCAGGCAGGCCACGAGGAAGACCAGCAGCGGCCACTTCAGCGCCGCCCACAGGGTCTCCCCCTCGTGCGGCAGGCCGATGCGGCGGCCCAGCCAGCGGGCCAGTGGGCCGGTCATGACGATGGCGAAGGCGCTGGTCATCAGCAGGAGGAGCAGGCCGATCGCGGAGACGACGATGATGTGCGCCTGCCGCAGGGGCGGGCGCGTGTCCCGGACGCCGTGCATGGCGTGCATCGCCCGGCGGAAGACCGCGAGGTAGCTGCACGCGGACCACACGGCGCTCACGGACCCGGTGGCGACGAGCAGCCAGACGGCGGAGCGCTGCTCGGTCGCCGCCTCCAACGGCCTGCGCAGCGCCTCGCCGGACTCGGCCGGGGCGAAGGCGGTGATGTCGGCGATCAGGGCGCTGGTCGCGCCGGGGTTGGCCAGTCCGATCACGGACACGGTGACCAGGAGCGCCGGGAGCAGGGCGAGGATGGCGTAGTACGTCAGGGCGGCGGCCCAGTCGGTGATGTCGTCGTTCCACAGCGACACCGGTGTGCGGCGCAGGGCGGTGCGCCAGCGGCGGGGCTGCGTGGCGCGCCCGGCGGTGGGGGCGGTGCTTTCCGCGGCGGACGCGGTCTGGGTGGGCAAGCTGGTACTCCGGGGACGAGGGCGGACGCGGTGGGCGGCGTGGCCGGTCCGTTCCCGGACGCGCCGACTCCGCTCGATCCTCTCCTGCCACGTCGCGGCCGAAGCACACCCCTTCCGGCCGGCGAAGCCTCCCGCGCCCCCGGAGGGTCAGTCGTTGACGGCCGTGAGCAGGACCACGGCGTCCTGGAGCGCCAGCAGCCCGTGCCGTTCCTGCGGGATCGGGTGCAGGGTCCCGGCCGGCAGTTCGGCGTCGCCGGAGGCGGCGGTGAGGCGGACGCTGCCGCGCAGGACGAGGAGCGAGGCAGCGGGCGGTGCGTTGTGCTCGTCGAGCGCCGTCCCCTCGGTGAGGGCGATCACCGTCTGCCGCAAGGGGGGCTGCTGGAGCAGGAGGTGGGCGCTGCGGCCGTGCGCGGCGGCGCGGGCCGCGGTCAGGTGTTCCTCGGCGAGTGCGTTGAGGTCGTCCATGTGCCCACTGTGCCGCAGCCGTGGCGGTGCCGCGATCCGCGCGCTCAGCGGGGCGCCTTCGCGGTGGAGCCCCGTACCACCAGCTCCGGCTCGAACAGCAGCTCGTCCGGCGGGACCGAGCCGCCCTGGATGCCCGCGCAGAGCAGTTCGACGGCGGCCCGGCCCATGGCCTCGATGGGCTGGCGGATCGTGGTGAGCGGGGGGTCGGTGCAGTTCATGAACGCCGAGTCGTCGTAGCCGACGACCGAGATGTCGGACGGCACGCCGAGGCCACGCCTGCGGGCCGCGCGCACGGCGCCGAGCGCCAGGGGGTCGCTGGCGCAGATGATGCCGGTGACTCCCCGCTCCAGCAGCCGGGAGGCCGCTGCCTGGCCGCCCTCCAGGGAGAACATCGAGCGCTCGACGTGCGCCTCGGTCAGCTCTCCGCCGGTGGCCGCCGCGACGGACCGGGCCGCCGCGAGCTTGCGGCGCGAGGGGACGTGGTCGGAAGGGCCGATCACCACGCCGATGCGCTCATGGCCGAGGGAGGCCAGGTGACGCCAGGCGCGTTCGATGGCGACCGCGTCGTCGCAGGAGACGCAGGGGAAGTCCAGTCCCTCTATGGGGGCGTTGATCAGCACGACGGGGATCCGGCGTTCGGCGAGCCGGTGGTAGTGCTCATGGGCCTCGTCGGCCTGCGCGAACAGGCCGCCGGCGAAGACCACCCCGGAGACCTGCTGCTGGAGCAGGAGGTCCACGTAGTCCGCTTCGGAGACGCCGCCCTTGGTCTGGGTGCACAGCACGGGGGTGAGCCCCTGCTGGGCGAGGGCGCCGCCGATCACCTCGGCGAAGGCGGGGAAGATCGGGTTCTGCAGTTCGGGCAGGACGAGACCGACGAGCCGGGCGCGCTCGCCCCGCAGTTGGGTGGGCCGCTCGTAGCCGAGGACGTCCAGGGCCGTCAGCACGGACTGCCGCGTGGTCCGGGACACCCCGGGCTTGCCGTTGAGCACCCGGCTCACTGTGGCCTCGCTGACCCCAACCTTCTTGGCAACCTGAGCAAGTCGTCGCGTCATGCCGCAAGACTAGCGTAAGCGCTGCAAACTATTGACTTATCAACGCAAGGGTTGCACGCAAAAGGGACGCCTTCCGGCCATCGGAGAGCGTCCCTTTGCCTGCGCGTACGGCCTCTCCCCGGCCTACGGGTTGGTGATGATCTTGAAGGTGGAGGTGGTGTTCCTGATGTCCTCGGCGTTGTCGCTGAGCTTCAGGCCGTTGAAGGTGACCTCGCCGACGGCGGGCCCCTGCCCGGCCTCCGGCATCTCGTTGGCCCACAGCCCGAACCCGGACTTGGCGTCGAAGGCGTCACCGCTCTTGCGCGCTCCCGAGATGGAGACGTCGGTGAGCACGGTGTCCTTGATCGGGAACTGGGGCTGTCCGCCGACGTAGTTCGTCTGGAACATGATCCCGCTGTACGTGGGATCGACGATGTCCACGTTGTTGATGCGGATGCCCTGGAACACCTTGGACGCCGAGAACAGCCAGATGCCGGGGAAGGTCTGCGTTCCCCAGAAGTGACCGCCCGCGCGCACGATCGAGATGTTCTCCAGCGTCGTCGGTTCGGTCCCGAAGCCGTTCATCGGGTAGCCGAAGTCCAGCGAGCTGACCGTGATCCCGGAGTACACCAGGGTGTCGGCGATGTGGATGTTGCGGAAGGTGTTGTCGTACCCGCCGTAGACGGCGACGCCCGCCGCGCGCCAGGTGAGGATCGAGGTCAGGTTCTCGTAGACGTTGTTCTTCATGTCCGCGCCCCCGGCGTCGATCGCCGAGAAGAGCGCGAAGCTGTCGTCACCGGTGGCCCGCGCCTCGTTGTTGGTCACGAGGTTGTCGGTGGACCCGTTGGTCATGTTGACGCCGTCGGCGAACATGTTGCGGATCCGGGAGTTCTTGATGGTGATGTCGTCGGTGTTGGCTCCCCAGTAGAGGCACACCATGTGCTCGTTCCAGATGTTGTCGATCACGATGTCCGACACATTGGAGAAGTCGAACACCTTGCCCGGCCCGTCGATGCGGGAGGTGTAGTTGCCGAAGTACGCGAAGTCCGCGAACGACGACCCCTTGGCACTGGCCTCGGCCCGGAAGCCGATGTCGGTGTTGTCCTGGGTGGACGGGGCGTTGAAGCGGGTGTACCAGGGCCCGGCGCCGACCACCTGGACGGCCTTGCCGTAGACCTGGAACTTGCTGGCCGTGCTGTACTCCCCCGCCGGCAGGTAGACGCCCACGAGGGTGCCGGTGGTGTCCATGCGGACCTTGTCCAGGGCGTTCTGGACGTCCTGGTGGGTGAACCCTTCCGGCACGGTGTAGGTGGCGGGGTCCGGGTTGGCGACCGGTGCGACCTGCTCCAGGTTGATGAAGTCGATCGCGTACGTGGAGGTGTTGGCGCTGTCCTTCTGGAGCCGGATCTTCGATCCCGCCGGGACGGTCTCGCCCAGCATCACGTTCGCCTCGTCGTAGATGTGACGGGGCGCCCCGGAGCCCGGGGAGTTGCCGGGGGCGGTCTCGTTCCCGTACAGCCAGGCGTATTTGGAGGTGAGGTCGATCGCCTTGAGGAAGACGCCGTCCACATAGACGTTCAGCGTGGAGTCGATGCCGTCGCCGCCCGGGGCGTCGGGGATGGAGAAGCGGGTCACCAGGGTGTTGGTCGAGGCCCTGGTGGTGAACTCCACATAGTTTCCGGTGTCGTTGAGCGTGACGGCCTTGCGTCCCGAGGCCTCGCCCGCGATGTCGCCGACGGTCCGGTTCGGGCCGACGACCTGCGCGCCGCCGCCGGTCGTGCCGTCCTCCGCCTCGTACATGTCGTACGGCATGTTGGCGCCCCGGCCGACGAAGAGCGCCTGGGTGGAGGTGTTGTTCTCGCGCTTGACCGGGAGTTCGTTGGCGTCGTCCGCGATCACGGTCCGTACGGTGTACGAGCCGTTGGCCGCGGTCCAGGTGCCCAGCGCGACCGGTGCGGCGGTGGCTCCCGCCGCGATGGCCCCGTTGTGGGCGCCGGTCAGGGTCTTCACCGTGGCGCCCTTGCTGTCGACGAGCGTCAGCGTGATGCCGTGGCTGCCGCCCGCCGAGGCCACCGTGCCCTGGTTCTTCAGCGCGACGGAGAAGGTGACCGTGTCGCCGTCGGACGCGGCCGAGGGCGAGGTGGTGACGGCTGCGGCCACCAGGTCGGAGCTGGAGACCGGCTTCACCACCAGCGGGGAGGCGCTGGTGTAGGTGTTGTTGGTCTCGTTCTGCTCGATGACCTCGTCCGCCGGGTCGGCGACCGCGCTCAGTGCGTAACTACCCGCGTTACGGGCCCCGATGGAAGCGCTGACGTCGATGGACGCCCCCGACGCCAGAGCACCGACGGAGGCCGTGGCGACCTCGGTTCCGCCGAGTTGGAACGCGACCTCGCTCGCCGGGGCGGCGAGCGCTCCGGCGTTGCGGACGGTCGCGGTCAGGGTGACCTCGTCCGTCTCGACCGGCTCCGCGGGTGCGGCGGTGATGCCGGTGACCTGGAGGTCGGGGTTGGCCGCCGGAGCGCCCAGCACCTGGAACTCGGCGACCTGACCGGCCCCGGAGCCGCTGTTGGCGGTGAACTTCAACTGGACGTCGGCGACGCGTGCGGAGACCGGGATGGTCACCGTGTTGCCGGACGCGGGAGTGAAGTCGTAATCCTTCGCTGCGGCCAGCGAGTTGAAGGACGAGGAGTCCTGCTCGCGGCCGAGAACCTCGATCCGCTGGGTGCGCGGCCCCCAGCCGCTGTCGGGGTTGAGCTCGACGACGACGCTCTCGGTGTCGGCGTTGGAGCCGAGCTTCACGGTGAGGGTGTTCGGGTAACTGCCGCCCGCGCCCTCCCAGTAGGTGGAGGTGCTGTTGTCGTTGGCGTTCTCCGCGACGAAGGTGTGGACCACGGAGGAGGCGGTGATCGGCTTGTTCACGGCGAGGTTGGACGCGGAGCCGGACTGTCCGTTGCGGGTGACGGTGTTGCTGTCGCCGGAGACGTTGCCCGCCGCGTCCCTGGCCCGTACGACGTAGCTCACCGTGGTGGACGCCGACTGGCTGTCGCTGTACGTCAGCACGTCGCCCGCGACGCTGCCGCGCAGCACGTTGTTGGCGTAGACGTCGTAGCCGGTCACCCCCTTGTTGTCGGTCGAGCCCTGCCACGTCAGCTCGACCGAGCCGCTGGAGGGCTCGGTGAACGCCAGCGCGGAGGGGGCGGTGGGGGCCTGGGTGTCACCGGTGTCCCCGGCCCGGGTCACGGTGTTGCTGTTGGCGGAGACGTTGCCCGCCGCGTCCTTGGCGCGGACGAAGTAGCTGACGTCCTGCCCGGCCGGGCGGGTGTCGGTGTACGTGGTGACGTCGCCCGCGACGCTGGTCAGCAGGGTGTTGTTCGCGTAGACGTCGTAGCCGGTGACGGCCTTGTCGTCGGTCGACGCCTTCCAGGTGAGCCGGATCTGCCCGGTGGCGGGCTCGGTGAACGCGAGGCCGGCCGGTGCGGTCGGGGCCTCGGTGTCGCCGGTGGTGGGGCCGTAGATCTCCAGTTCGGCCAACTGGGCTGACTCGGCACCGGTGTTGGCGGTGACCAGGACGCGGACGTACCGGGTGGTCGTGGCGTCGAAGGTGATCGTCGCCGACTGTCCGCCCGCCGCGTCGAAGCGGTAGGCCTTGGACGCGGTGAGGTCGGTGAAGTCCGTGCCGTTGGCGCTGCCCTGGAGCTTCAGGGTCTGGCTGCGCGCGGCCCAGCCGTCGGGCAGCCGCAGGACCACCCGGTCCACGCCGAGCGATGCGCCCAGGTCCGCCTGGATCCACTGCGGGAACTGGTCGTCACGGCTGGCCCAGTAGCTGTCGCGGTTGCCGTCGTTGGCGTTGGCCGGGGTCTGCGCGCCGTTGCCGCTGCTGGCCGTGAGGGTCTTGCCGGCGGCGAGGTCGGCCGAGGACCCACCGGCGCCCCGGACCTCCAGTTCGGAGAGCTGGGCCGCCGACCAGCCGGTGTTGGCGGTGATGTTGACGCGCACGAAGCGGGTCAGGGTGGCCGGGAACGCGATGGTGACCTCGTTCGCGGCCCCCGGGGCGAAGGTGTACGTCGCCGAGTTCTTCAGGGTCGCGAAACTGGTGCCGTCCGCGCTGCCCTGGAGGGACAGCGTCTGCGTGCGGGTCTCCCAGCCCGCCGGGAGCGCCAGGGTGACCTCGTCGACGCGGGTGCCCGCACCCAGGTCGGCCTGGACCCACTGGGGCAGTCCGTCTCCCGCGCTCTGCCAGTACGTCGAGCGGTTGCCGTCGGTGATGCCGGACGCGCCGTACTCGGCGTGGGCGCTGCTCGCGGCCGCGGCCCGGCCCGCGGCGAGGTTGGGGCCGTCGGCCGCCGAGGCGGTGAGCGACGGCCAGCCGATCATCAGAAGACTGGTCGTGACCAAGGCGGATATCGCCCGCCATCTCCAGCGTTGGGCTCTCATAGCTCCCCGATCTTCGGCCTCGGCGCAGGGCGCGTCGAGGGCGCGGCTCTGTGACCGCAGCCAGGGAACATGGATTTCTGCGTATGCTGCGGCCTGTTTTGCGTTGTGCCGTCAGAGAGTTGCAGAGAAATGAGAGACCGTCCACCGTTTCGGCAACAGCGAAACGGCCGGGCCGGGGAGCGGATTCCGCCGCGCGATCACCGCTCCCCGGCCCCGTGGCGGGGAGCCGGGCAGGCCCCCGACGGATCGTCAGAGGCCGCCGGTGTAGAGCAGCCGGTCGGGCGAGCCCTGGCCGAGGCCGGAGAGCACGTCCTCGGTGGCCGTGTCCGTCAGCCACCGCGCTACGGCGGCGGGCGAGGCCGAGGGGTTCTCCTGCTTGTAGAGCGCGGCGACGCCCGCGACGTGCGGGCTGGCCATGGAGGTGCCGTTCAGCGAGACGGTGCCGCCGCCGAGGCGGGCGGAGACGATGTCGGCGCCGGGGGCGTACAGCTCCAGGCAGGAGCCCCAGTTGCTGAAGGAGGTCTCCCGGTCCTGCCGGTCGCTCGCGCCGACCGTGACCACCCCGTCCGCGGCGGCCGGGGAGACGTCACAGGCGTCCCGGTTGTCGTTGCCTGCGGCCACGACGGGCAGCACACCCGCGTCCGCGACGGATTCGACCGCCGCGTCGACGGCGGTGGAGCGGGCGCCGCCGAGCGAGGCGTTCAGCACGGCGGGGGTTCCGGTGCGTGCGGCGTCCTTGGCGACCCAGTCGAACCCGGCGAGGATGCCGGCCCAGGTGCCCCGGCCCTCGCAGTTCAGGACGCGTACGTTGACCAGCGTGGCGTCCTCGGCGACGCCGGAGGTCGCGCCGCCGACGGTGCCCGCGACGTGGGTGCCGTGTCCGTTGCAGTCCATGCCGCCGCGGCCGTCCCCGACGGCGTCGTACCCGTTGACGACCCGGCCGCCGAACTCGCTGTGCGCGGCGTCGATCCCGGTGTCGACGACGTACGCCTTCACGCCCTTGCCGGTGGCCGTGGTGGTGAAGGTGTCGTCCAGCGGCAGGGCTCGCTGGTCGATGCGGTCGGTGCCCCAGCCGGCCGCGGGGGCCCGCAGCAGGTTCGCGGCGGTGGGCGCGGGGACGGTCACCTCGGCGTTCTCCTCGACGGCGAGGACGCCGGGGAGGGTCCTCACCGCTTCGAGTTCGGTGGCGGTGAGCGTGGCGGCGAAGCCGTGCAGGACATTTCCGTACGTGAACAACGGGCTGAGCCCGAACTCCCGCAGGAAGGTCTCCGGCGAGAGTTCGGGCTCCAGGGTGACGATGTACTGCCCGGGTACGGCCCGGGTGGACTGCTCCACCAGGACCCCTTCCGGTCCGGTGTCGGCCGAGGCCGGGGCGGGTGCGGCGACCAGCGGGGCGATCAGCAGCAGGGTGGCCGTGGCCCATCGGGCGGGCAGGCGCATGCATTCTCCTCGGGGTGGGGATCCGTTCACGGAGCGAGTGCATCCGCGAAGCGCGAACACCCGTTCCTTCGTCCCCGTCCGTCGGTCGCCTTAGCGGGTTCAGCCGGACAGCGCAACGCCGGACGTCAACTCCAGCTCTTCGAGGTCGTGCTCGGCGGTGGCCCGGGGGTCGTGGCTCGCCCAACTGCCCACCGCCACCTCGGCCGTGATGCCGGGCCCGAAGCCGGCGATGAGCCCCTGCGCGGACTCGGCGGCGCCGCCGTCGTCGAAGAGCCGTGCCAGCGCGTCGAAGACGACGGAGCTGGCGATGTTGCCGCGTTCGGTGAGGGTGGCCCGGCTGTAGCGGAACATCTCGGGCGGCAGCTTCAGGAAGTGGCAGAGGTCGTCCAGGATGCGTGGCCCGCCCGCGTGGACGATGAAGAAGTCCATGTCCGGGACGGACCAGCCGTGCAGGTCGACCAGGTCCTGGAGCACCGGGGCGAGCATCTCCATGGTGCCCGGGACCCGCTTGTCCAGCTGGAAGTGGAACCCGGTGTCGCGGACCGCGTAGGAGATCCAGTCCTCGGTGTCGGGCACCAGGTGGGAGCCGTTGCGCTCCAGGCGCATGCCGGTGCCGCCCTGTCCCCGGACGACGGCCGCGGACAGGGCGTCCCCGAAGAGCCCGTTGGAGAGCAGCGAACCGACCCCGATGTCGGTGGGCTGGTAGCACAGCGAGCAGAACTCGCAGGACACGATGAGGACGTTGGCCTCGGGGTAGGCCAGGCAGAAGTCGTGCGCGCGGTTGATCGCCGCGCCGCCCGCCGCGCAGCCGAGCTGGGCGATGGGCAGTTGGCGGGTCTCCGCCCGGAAGCCCATGGTGTTGATGATCCACGCGGTCAGCGAGGGCATCATGAAGCCCGTGCAGGAGACGTAGACGATCAGGTCGATCTCGGACGGGTCGGTCTCGGCGTGGGCGAGGGCCTGCCGGACGACTTCGGGGACCCGGGTCTTGGCCTCGGCCTCGTACACCCGGTTGCGGAGCTCGAATCCGGGGTGCTTCAGGGTCTCCTCGATGGGCCGCACGAGGTGCCGGGTCTGGACGCCGGTGTTCTGGATGAGCCGCAGGACGAGGTCGCGCTGCGGGTGCCCGGCGTGGGTCTCCCGGGCCAGGTCCAGGGTCTGCTGCATCGTGATGACGTGCTCGGGCACAGCGATGGCCGGTCGGCACAGGGTCGCCATGGGTTCTCCTCGTTCTCTGGAGCGGAGGCTCTCGTCACCAGGTGACGGGCAGGGCGAGCGGGTAACGCCAGATGGACGTCGTGTTCCACTGGATGTCCTCGGGCGGCACGTCCAGACGCAGGGCCGGGAAGCGGGTCAGCAGCGTGGAGAAGGCCACTTCCAGTTCCATGGTGGCCAGCGGTGCGCCCAGGCAGTGGTGCGCGCCCCAGCCGAACGTCATGTGGGGGATGGAGGGCCGGTCGGGATCCAGCTCGTCGGGACGGTCGAACTTGGCCGCGTCCCGGTTGGCCGTCAGATAGGACACGTGCACCACGTCGCCGGCCTTGATGAGGACGCCGCCGAGCTCTACGTCCTCCATGGCGATGCGCGGGATGCCGACGCCCTTGCGGAAGGGGATGTGGCGCAGCAGCTCCTCCAGGGTGCGGGGCAGCCGCTGCGGTTCGGCCTGGAGGGAGTGCAGGAGCTCCGGGCGGGTGAGCAGGGTGTAGGCGATGTTGCCGAGCTGGTAGGTCGTGGTGTCCTGGCCGGTGATGAGCAGGACCATCGCCATGACGGCCAGCTCGTCGTCGTCGAGCAGTTCGGCGCCGTCCCGGGCGGTGGCCAGGGTGCTGATGAGGTCCTCGCCCGGGGAGCGGCGCCGGTCGGCGGTCAGCTCCTGGAAGTAGCCGCGCAGTTCCGCCTTGGCGCGTACGGCGTCCTGCTTGCCCGCGGCCCCGACGTTCATCATCGTCATGGCGTGGGCGCGGAGCCAGGGGCGGTCGGCCTCGGGGATGCCGAGCGCCTCGCAGATGGTGATCAGCGGCAGCGGCGAGGAGACCCGGGCGACGAAGTCGGCCGGTGAGCCCTCCGCCTCCATCTCGTCCAGCAGCCGGTCCACGACGCGCTGGGTCCCGCCGCGCATCTGCTCGACGCGGCGGGGGGTGAAGCTCTTGGCGACCAGGCTGCGCAGCCGGCTGCTGGCGGGCGGGTCCATGAGGTTGATGGACTCCGCCTGGACGATCGGCTCCGGGGTCATCCGGGGGAAGTCACGGCCGAGGACGGCACCGCGGCTGAACCGCCGGTCGGTGGTGACCGTGCGCACGTCCTCGTAGCGGGTGACCAGCCAGGCCTCGCCCTCCCCGTACGCCATACGGATGCGGGACACCGGCTCCTCGGTCAGCAATTGCCTGAGCTGGGGGTCGAACTCCAGCTGCTGCGCGTAGTCGAACGGACAGCTCCGTACGGTTTCCTTGTTCTGCACCGAGGTGTTCTCCACCGAGGTTTCTCCCCATGACCGCTTCGAGAATGAAGGCGTGCCGGATCGGGACCCGGCACCAGACCTCACCCTCTGTCCCCCGTCACCTGCCGAAACATGTCGGAGTCACTCCGCCGTCAGCCGATCAGGGGGGCGCACGCCCCCGGCGCTCAGCCGGTCAACTTCGCGACGGGCACGGCCTCGGCCCGGTCCAGGACGTGGTGGCGGCCGATCGGGAGCATCAGGGGCCGGCCCGACACGGGGTCCTCGATGATGCGGCTGTCGAGGTCGAACACCGCCCGTACGGTCTCCTCCGTCAGCACCTCGGCGGGGGTGCCGGACGCGTGGAGCCCGCCGTCGGCCAGGGCGATCAGGTGGTCGGCGTACCGGGCGGCCAGGTTGAGGTCGTGCAGGACCATCACGATGGTGGTGCCGCGCGAGCGGTTGAGGTCGGTCAGGAGGTCGAGGACCTCGATCTGGTGGCTGGCGTCGAGGAAGGTGGTCGGCTCGTCGAGCAGCAGCAGATCGGTCTGCTGGGCCAGGGCCATGGCGATCCAGACGCGCTGGCGCTGGCCGCCGGAGAGCTCGTCCACGGCACGCTCGGCGAGCGGTTCGGTATGGGTGGCCTCCAGTGCGTCGGCCACGGCGGCGTCGTCCTTCTCGTTCCAGCGGGAGAAGATCCCCTGGTGGGGGTGGCGGCCCCGGCCGACGAGGTCGGAGACCGTGATGCCCTCGGGCGCCACGGGCGACTGCGGCAGCAGGCCGAGGGTGCGGGCCAGCTCCTTGGCGGGCAGCCGGTGCACCTCCTTGCCGTCGAGGAGGACCCGGCCGGCCCGGGGTGCGAGCAGCCGGGACATGGAACGCAGCAGGGTCGACTTGCCGCAGGCGTTGGCGCCGACGATCACGGTGATCCGGCCCGGCGGTACGGCCAGGTCGAGGGAGTCGACGACGGTGCGGTCGCCGTAGCCGAGGGTGAGTCCTTCGGCGGTCAGTCGGTGGTGCGTGGTCATAGCGAGCCTCCCGCCCGGTTGGTGCGGATGATCAGGTAGACGAGGTAGGGGGCTCCGAGGACGCCGGTGACGACGCCGACCGGATAGCGCTCGCCGAAGGCGAACTGGCCGCAGAAGTCGGCGACGAGGACCAGCAGCGAGCCGACGAGTCCGGCGGGCACCAGCAGGGAGCCGCCCGCTCCGACGATCCGGGCGGCGATGGGGCCGGAGAGGAACGCCACGAACGCGATGGGTCCGGCCGCCGCGGTGGCGAAGGCGATCAGCCCGACGGCGGCGACGATCACGGTGATCCGGGTGCGCTCGACGCGTACGCCGAGGGCGGAGGCGGTGTCGTCGCCGAGCTGGAGCGCGGAGAGGTTACGGGCCTGGCCCAGCAGCAGCGGGGTGAGGACGGCCGCCGCGGCGAGCGCGGGGACCACCTGGTCCCAGCCGGCGCCGTTGAGGCTGCCGGTCAGCCAGCGCATCGCCTCCTGGAGGTCCCATTCGGCGGCCCGGGACAGGACGTAGGAGGTGATGCTGTCGAGCATCGCGGAGATCCCGATGCCGATGAGGATGAGCCGGGTGCCGACGACTCCGCCCCGGAACGCCAGTGAGTACACCAGCAGGGCGACCCCGAGGCCGGCGGCGATGGCGAGGACGGAGACCTGGACCTCGCCGAGCGACAGGGTGACGATGGCGATGGCCGCCGCGGCGCTCGCCCCGGAGCTGATGCCGATGATGTCGGGGCTGGCGAGCGGGTTGCGGAGCATCGTCTGGAAGGTGACGCCGGCCAGGCCGAAGCTGAATCCGGCCACCAGGGCGAGGACCGCGCGGGGCAGCCGCAGCCGGCCCACCGTGAACGACGCTCCCGGCACCTGCTCCCCGAGGATCACCCGGAACACATCGCCGGGAGGGTAGAACGTGCGGCCCGCCATGAGGGTCACGGCGAACGCGGCGAGGACGAGGACCACCAGCGCCAGGACGACCCGGCGACGGCGCGAGGCGCCGCGCACACGACGGCGGGTGGCGGCCTCGACGGACGGCCGCCGGGTGAGGACGGGGGCGCTCACAGGGCACGTACCTTCTGTCGGCGGACGATGTAGATGAAGAAGGGGGCCCCGATCAGTGCGGTCACGATGCCGACGTCGATCTCGGAGGGGCGGGCCACGATCCGGCCGACGATGTCGGCGGCGGTGAGCAGGACCGCGCCGAGCACCGCGGAGAGCGGCAGGAGCCAGCGGTGGTCGACGCCGACGAGCAGCCGGCAGGTGTGCGGGACGACGAGGCCGACGAAGCCGATCGGTCCGGCGACGGCGGTGGCCGCGCCGCAGAGCAGTACGGCGCCGAGGGCGGCCACGGCCCGTGCCACGGCGACGCGTTCGCCGAGACCGGCAGCCAACTCATCGCCCAGGGCGAGGGAGTTCAGGGCGCGGGCGGACAGCAGGCAGACGACGAAGCCGACCGCGAGGAACGGCGCGACCTGGCCGATGCGTTCGAAGGACGCGCCGCCGACGCCGCCGATCTGCCAGAGCTTGAAGCTTCCGGCGATGTCGTTGCGCGGCAGGATGACCGCGCTGACGAGCGAGGCGAAGGCCGCGGACGTGGCGGCCCCGGCGAGGGCCAGCTTCAGCGGCGTCGCCCCTCCTCTGCCGAGGGTTCCGACGGTGTAGACGAACAGGGCGGACAGGGCGGCGCCCACGATGGCGACCCAGATGTATCCGGTCGGCGAGGTGAGCCCGAAGAACGCGACCGCCGTGACGACGGCGAGCGAGGCGCCCATGTTGACGCCGAGGATGCCCGGGTCGGCCAGCGGGTTGCGGGTCACGCCCTGCATCACGCCGCCCGCGAGGCCGAGTGCCGCGCCGATGACGACCGCGAGGACCGTACGGGGTATGCGCTTGGTCGCCGCCGCCCGTCCCAGGGTGTCGTCCGCGCCGCCGAGCGCCGCGACGACGTCGGACCAGGGCACGTCGCGGGAGCCGAGGGCGACGGACGCGACCATGACGGCGGCCAGGGCGAGTACGGAGAGCAGGACCCACAGCAGGCGCACGCCCGCCGGGCGCCCGGTGACGGCGTCCGGCGGGGTACGGGTGTCGAGCGTGGTCACTTGGCCTTGTCCGCGGCCTTGGCGAGGGCGGCGGCGTAGTCGTCCAGCACGTAGCTGATCGACAGGGGCGTCGGGTTGGCGGCGGTGGCCAGCGGGCTGGTGCCGGGCAGGAGGTAGACGGAGCCGCGCTCGACGGCGGGGATCTTCGAGAGCAGCGGGTCCTTGGTGATCGTCTTGAGCAGCTCACCGGTGTCGTCGCCGTAGCCGGTGATGATGTCGACGTCGTCGAACGCGTCGATCTGTTCGGCGCTCTTGGTGAGGGCGAACTTCTTCGTGCCCTCGGACGCCTTCGCGATGGATCCGGGGATCGTCATCCCGAGGTCCTGGAAGAACTGGGTGCGGGTGTCGTGGGCGGTGTAGAAGCCGACCTGGCTGACGTCGTTGGGGTCGACGTGCGTCATGAACATCGCCGACTTGCCCTTGAGCTGCGGGTACTTGGCGGCGGTCTTCGCTATGTCCCCGTCGAGCTTCTTGATCAGCTTCTCGCCCTCGTCGGCCAGCCCGATCGCCTTGCTGTTCGTCCGGATGATCTCGCGCCACGGGGTGGCCCAGGCGGCGTCCGGGTAGGCGACGACGGGGGCGATCTCGCTGAGGGTCTCGTAGTCCTTCTTGGTCAGACCGGAGTACGCGGCCAGGATGACGTCCGGCTTCGTGTCCGCCACGGCCTCGAAGTCGATGCCGTCGGTCTCGTCGAAGAGGACCGGCGTCTTCGCGTTCAGGTCGTCGAGCTTCTCCTCGACCCAGGGCAGCACGCCGTCGTCGTTGTCGTCGCCGAAGTTGGCGGCGGCCATGCCGACGGGCACGACGCCGAGCGCGAGCGGCACTTCGTGGTTGGCCCAGTTGACGGTCGCGACGCGCTTCGGCTTGGCCGGGATGGTGGTCTTGCCCAGGGCGTGCTCGACGGTCAGCGGGAACGCGCCGCCGGAACGGCTCTCGTCGTCCTTGTTCCCGGTGTCGGTCGTCCCGCCGCAGGCGGAGACACCGACGAGGGCGGCCGCCACGATGAGCAGGCGGAGGCGGTGTGAAGACATGGGTGTGTACCCGGCTTTCCGGATGTCGGGGGTGCCGCTTCTCGCACGTCCGGGGTGGGGACCGCCGTCGTGGAGCGCTGCGCGGCGCGTCTGGCATGGGCTTAGGTAAGGCTTGCCTTCGCACTTTATGAGAGTCGGCCCGCCTGTCGCAATCAACCGTTTGAGACAGGTGCTGTAGCGATGGAGACATCCGTCGTTGGCGGGGCGGCGGTACAGGAAGCTCTTGACCCTCACGTGGCGTCAGGCCGCACAGTCGGTGCCGTGGAAGAACACTGGACCGTGGGACGCGTGGCCGAGCTGGCCGGCGTGAGCGTCCGCACACTGCATCACTACGACGGGATCGGGCTGGTCCGGCCGTCCGCGCGGACCGCGGCCGGGTACCGGGCCTATGCGGCGGGCGACGTGGAACGGCTGCGTGAGGTGCTGGCCTATCGGCGGCTGGGCTTCGGACTGCGGGAGATCGCGGAACTGATCGACGATCCGTCGGCCGACGCGGTCGCGCACCTGCACCGGCTGCGCGGCCTGCTGCTGGAGCGGCGTGATCGCGCCGACGCGATGGTGACGGCCATCGACAGGGAACTCGAGACACGGGCGAAGGGACTCAAGGTGACACCGGAGGAACAACTGACCATGCTCGGTGCACAGCTGTACGACGCGATCGGGGGCGCCTACACCGCGACCCGGCGTACCGATCCCCGGATCGCCGCGCAGATCTGGGACGCGCTCGGAGACGCGCGGACGGTGCTGAACGTCGGGGCCGGCACCGGCTCCTACGAGCCTGCCGATCGCCGGGTGACCGCGGTGGAACCGTCAGCGGTCATGCGGGGGCAGCGGCCTCCCGGCTCGGCGCCGTGCGTCGACGCCGCCGCGGAGTGCCTGCCGTTCGCGGACCGTTCCTTCGATGTCGCGATGGCCGTCTCCACCGTTCACCACTGGGGAGACCCGATCGCGGGGCTGCGCGAAATGCGGCGTGTGGCCCGCCGCGTGGTGGTGCTCACCTTCGACACCGACGAGCCGGGATGGCAGGACCGGTTCTGGCTCACCCGCGACTATCTGCCCGAGTTCACCGGCGTCCTCGCGGAATTCCCCTCGCTCGCCGGGATGGCCGACGCGATCGGCGCCCGCGCCGAGCCGGTGCCCGTCCCGTGGGACTGCGCCGACGGCCTGTTCGAGGCGTACTGGCGCCGGCCGGGGGCGTATCTGGAGGAACGTGTGCGCCGTGCCGCGTCGGTGTGGACGAGGGTCGGGCCGGAGGCGGAGGGGCGTGCGGTACGCAGCCTCGCCGACGACCTCGCCTCCGGTCGGTGGGCCGAACGCAACGGCGGCCTCGTCGGCCTCGACGCGGCGGATCTCGGCCTCCGCCTGCTCAGGGCGTGAACGCGGGCCGGAACGTCCCCGGGGTCAGCCCGGTGGTCCGCCGGAAGGCCGCGCCGAAGGCGCTCGCGGAGCGGTAGCCGACCTGCTCGGCGACCGACTCGACGTCCCAGCCCCGGGTGAGCAGGCCGATCGCGTGCTGCGCGCGGACCGTCGCGACCCAGCGTACGAAGCTCGTGCCCGTCTCGGCGCTGAAGGCGCGCGTGACCGTGCGGGTGCTGACCCCCAGCTCGGACGCCCAGTCCGCCAGCGTTCGCTGGTCGCCCGGATCCTCGCGGACCGCGTCCGCGATGGGGCGCAGGAGGCCGGAGGTGGGGACCTGGACGAGCAGCTCGCGGGGCGACGGCGCGAGGACGTCGAGCACCAGCGCCTCGGTCGCGGCCCGGGAGGAGGGAGCGAGGCCGGGTTCGCCGAGCCGTTCCAGCAGGAGGCGCAGCAGGGGGGTGATCTCGACGGCGACCGGGGTGTCGGAGATCGACGACGTCGTACGGAAGCCGAAGAAGCTCGCCCGGAACCAGGTCCCCGCCGTCGCCGACCCGGAGTGCAGGGTCCCGGCGGGCATCCACAGGCCGAGCGCGGGGGTGATCGTCCAGATGCGTTCGCCGACCACCGCCGTGGAGGCGCCGCGCTCGTTCCAGAGCAGCTCGTGGAAGGGGTGGGAGTGCGCGTCCCAGTGCGTGTCGTGGGAGACGACCTCGTCGTAGCCCCGGATGACGAAGGGGGTGTCCACCGAGCCGGGGGCGAACGCGGGCAGCGTCCGGGTCTCCCTGGTCACGGGAGGCGGACCTCGGTCGTACGGGAGCCGCTCGCGGCGGACGGAGTGCGCATCCGCTCAGCCTAGAAGGTCGGGGGCGCGCGGAGCCACCGAGCCCCTCCGACTGACTCAACCCGACGTTTAGGCAGGTCAGTTACGTCCTTCAGGTGAAAGAACCCCGGCTTTCGCCGGGAACGGCGCTCCCCGGCGGACAGTGGGTGGGCCGACCGGGCACCGGGCCGCGGTCGGAGAGAACGTGACTGCGGAGAAAGGTGACGGATTCATGAGCACTGAGGCCACCAGGCGGGTCGCGCTCGTCTTCTCCCTGTTCGACGCCAACGCCAACGGCGTCCTGGAGGCGGACGACTTCGACCTCATGGCCGACCGCGTCGTCCAGGAGGCGCACGCCTCGGACCAGGCGGCGAAGGACGCGATGCGGGCGGCGTTCCGGCGGTACTGGACGACCCTGCTCACCGAGCTCGACGCCAACGGGGACGGCGAGATCAGCTTCGAGGAGTTCACGGCCTGCGTGCTGTCGCCGGAGCGATTCGACGCCACCGTCGCGGTGTTCGCCGAGGCGCTGGCCGCACTCGGCGACCCCGACGGCGACGGCCTGATCGAGCGGCCGCTGTTCATGGCGCTGATGACGGCCATCGGGTTCGAGCCCGCGAACATCGACGCGCTCTTCGACGCCTTCGAGCCGACCGACGGGGACCGGATCCGGGTGGAGACCTGGGTCGCCGGGATCAAGGACTACTACGCGCCGGGGAAGGCGGGGATCCCCGGCGACCATCTGGTCGTCGGCACGGCGGTCTGACCGGGCGCCCCGGGAGAGGACGGCCGGGGCACATCGCCTCGGACACGACCGACGCGGTGAACGCCTCGCCCGGGCTTTCACCGCGTCGGCGTCAGCGCTCGCCGAGAGACGGGCTCTCCGTTCCGGGCGCGCGCCGGCGGCCGTCCTCCGGAGGGTCGGCGGACGGACGGTGGCCGATGAGGAGGACGGCCAGGCCAGCGGCGGCCATCAGGCCGGACAGGGTGACGAAGCCGGCGGAGAACGTGGCCACTTGTGCCGCCACGCCCAGCATCAGGGATCCGAGGCCGGTGCCCGCGT
Organism: Streptomyces sp. NPDC091289; assembly: GCF_044757365.1. NCBI lineage: Bacteria > Bacillati > Actinomycetota > Actinomycetes > Kitasatosporales > Streptomycetaceae > Streptomyces > Streptomyces sp. NPDC091289. Next base: position 131,777 of record NZ_JBIVUT010000021.1, on the reverse strand, counting down.
CGTAGCCGATGTTCCAGGCGACCGAGGTGATGTGCCGGTTCTCGGCGCCCGCGTAGTCGAACGCCTGGACAAGGGTGAGGCTCTGGAGTCCTCCGTATGCCGCCCCCAGGAGAAGCAGTCCGGACAGCAGGACGGCGACGGGGGTGCTGTCCGCACCGATGGCGAGGGCGATCAGTGCCAGCCCCGCGCCCGCGGTGAGGGCGAGGGCGCCGGTGATGGGCCGCAGAGCGATCCGGTCGGCGAGCTCTCCGCAGCCCCAGCGGGCCAGCGCGGCGGTGCCGGTGAGGGCGAGCAGCCCTGTTGCGGCGAGCGCGGGGGTGGCGGTGAACTGCGGGGCGAAGGTGAGTACGGCTCCGCCCGCCGCCGTGACCAGGAGCAGCACGGCCAGGGGACGCCGAATACGCCGGAGCACCGCGGTCGCGCGGGCCGGATGCCGGGCGGTGCCGTCCCGGGTGGCGGGGGTGTCGGCGCGGGCCTCGACGGCGTGGCCGAGGGCGCGCGCCCAGGGCAGGGCGAGGACGGGGAGCACGCCGCAGGCGATGACCGCGGGCAGGGCGAAGGTGTCGGTCAGCCAGGGAGCGGCCGGGGTGAGGACGACCTGGGGCAGGGCGACGGCGAGACCGTAGAGGCCGATGACCGCCCCCTGGCGTCCGCGCGGAGCCAGGACGGCTGCCGCCGTGGCACCGCAGACGGTGACGATACCGAAGCCCGCTCCGCGCAGTGCGGTCGTCAGCAGGACGGGCAGCAGGTGGTCGCTGAGGGCTTGCAGGAGCGAGGGCAGGCCGAGCAGGAGAGCACCGAGGACGAGGGTGCGGGTCCAGCCGAGCCTGCGGAGCGTGGCCCTGACGCACAGCTGGGCCAGCACGGTGGCGGCCATCAGGACGGCGGTGACGAGTCCGGCGCCGAACGCGTCGGCTCCTCCGTGGACGGCCCATGCCGGGGAGACCGGAAGCAGGAGGGCGAATCCGGAGAAGCAGAACAGCATCGTCACCAGCAGGTGCGGGATGCCGGGGGTCCGGACGACGGATTCCTTGGCGGGTACGGACATGAGTGTCGGCTTGTCCTGTTCACGTGCGGGGACGAGGAGCGAGAACGCGGTGATGGCGGTCGGGCCGGGCGGCGGGCGTGGGCCGTTCCCGTCGCCCTGACCGGGCGGGGGCCGGGTCGGTTCAGTCCACGGCCAGGGCGCGCAGGAACCGGTCCGCCTGCTTCTTCGTGTCGATCCCCTCGGGCCCCCTGCCGGACAGGATGTGGAAGAACACCGGACCGATCAGCAGGGCGGCCGCCTGCTCCAGCGACAGATCGGCGCCGCCGGCCTCCCGCAGCGGAGCCACCACCGCGGCCGCGCTCTCACCGAGGACGTCACCGGACGCGAGGAGAGCGGCCACGTCCGTGTCGTGCTGGGCCTCCCCCAGCAGGGCACGGTAGGCGGCTCCCGCGTGCGAGTGCGCGAGGAAGCCGGTGAGGGCGTCGAGATAGGCCGTGAGGTCGTCGCGGGCGTCGCCGCTGAGGGGGACCGCCAGCTCCTGCCGGGCGTCGATGACGCTGGCCTCGTAGAGGACCTCGGCCTTGTTCGACCACCAGCGGTACACGGTCTGCCGGCCCACGCCGGCGCGCTCGGCGATCCCTTTCATGGTGAGTGCCGCATACCCGACCTCGACCAGGAGGTCGTCGACGGCGTGCAGCACGGCCGCCCGTGCGCTCTCGCTGCGGGGCCTGCCCCGGCCGGTTTCCTGAACCATGCCCCCACTATAAACGAGACACCGTGCACCGAATGGTGTTACTTTTACGATGCACGGTGCCTCGTAATTGCGATCGGGCCCTGCCTCCACCTCCAACACCCCATCCCCAGAAGGAAACGAGACATGGCTTCCACCGTGGAAAGCCCGGCGCCGACGGCAGAGAAGTCCGGCCCGGTGCTCGCCGCCATGAGCGTGTGCACGGCGCTGGTCGTCGGATTCGTCGCGGCGATCAACCTCGCCGTACCCGACCTCGCCGCCGGTTCACTGCGGCCCACCTCGTCGGACCTGTTGTGGATCGTCGACGCGTATGTGGTGATCTTCGCCTGCCTGGTCATACCCGCGGGCGCAGTCGGCGACAAGTTCGGCCGCAAGGGGGTCCTGCTGACGGGGCTCGGCATATTCGCGTTCGGCGCCCTGGTATCGGCCGTGGCGCCGAACGTCGCGGTCATGCTGATCGGGCGAGCCGTCACAGGCCTGGGCGCGGCGTGCGTTCTGCCCAACTGCGTCGCCATCCTCCTGCACGCCACCGCACCCGAGCGGCGCCCCCACGCGCTGGCCGTCTGGGCGGCGGCCACCGGTATCGGCGGCGTCGTCGGCAACGTCGGCGGCGGAGCGGTGCTGAACGTGGGCTCCTGGCGGTCCCTGTTCCTGACGGTCGCCCTGGTCGCGCTCTGCTGCCTGGCCTGGGCCGCCCGGTCCGCGCCGCGCAGCGCCCGGCATGAACGCGGTCTCGATGTGCCGGGCACGCTGCTGTTCGTGGCCGCGGTCGTGGCCCTGCTGATCGGCATCATCGAGGGTCCCGAACAGGGCTGGGGCAGCGCGGTCGTTCTCCTCTCGTTCGCCTGCGGCGCTCTGCTGAGCCTGTGCTGGGTACGTGTCGAACTGCGCGCCCCTCACCCGATGCTGGATCCCCGGCTGTTCCGCAGCCCTGCCCTCAGCAGCGCCGCCCTGGGCATGACGATGATCTTCTTCGGCAACTTCGGCCTCTTCTACGTCAACGCCTCGCTCCTGCAGTACGGACGCGGCTTCACCGTCCTGCAGGCGGGGCTCGGGGTCGTTCCGCTGACCGTCCCGCTCCTGGTGGGCACCCGCTACGTCCCCGGGCTCGTCCGTCGTATCGGAGTCCCCGCGACGCTCTCGGCGGCCTTCGCGCTCACCAGCGCCGGGCTGTTCACCCTCTCCTACGCCTCGACCCTGGCCTACCCGGCGTACGCGGCCGCTCTGGTCGTCATCGGGCTCGGCATCATGCTGGCCGCTCCCTGCCTCACCGCGCAGATCGCTTCGGCCCTGCCCGTGGAGAGGGCGGGGATCGCCGGAGGACTCCAGTCGGCGACGCGCGAACTGGGCAGCGCCCTGGGCGTGGCGGTCGTCGGAACCGTTCTCACCGCCGGCTTCACCCACCACCTGCCGGCCGGGCTGAGCGAACGCACTCCTCCCCCGCACACGGTGCGGGACGCGCTCGCCCTGGCCCCGGCCGACCGCACGGCCGTCACCGAGGCATTCACCCACGGCGCCGGCACCGCACTGCGCGTCGCCGCCCTCGTGGTCCTCATCGCCGGAGCTCTCGTCGTCACCGGCGCGCGCCGCGGCCGGCGGACCGCCCCGCGATGACAGCGGGGCGGTGAACCGCCCGACGCGGAAGCCGTCAGCCCGTCAGCAGGTCCGGGTTGCCCGCCAGTGCGGCCAGGCGGCCCTGCGGGTCCGGGACGAGGCGACGTTCGGTCAGGTCGAGGACACCGGCCACTCCGGTGATCTCCGCGGCCACCGTGCCGTCCTCCTTGATGACCTGCTGCTCCATGGTGAACGTCTTGCCCGTGCCGTAGTCGAAGCGGCAGGTGACCTGTACGCGTTCACCCCCGCGCAGCTCGCGACGGTACTTGACCGTCACCTCCAGCTGGACCGGGCCGATCCCGTCCGCCAGCAGCTTCTCCTGGGGCAGTCCGGCGGCCCGCAGCAGCTCCCAGCGGGCGTGCTCCGCGTACTGGAGGTAGACGGCCTGGTTCAGGTGTCCCTGGGTGTCGAGCTCATAGCCGCGCACGGTCACATCAACGGAGAAGGTCATGACCGTGCGAACGTCTGCGGGCAGCGGTCCATTCCGGTGGCCGGTCCTACCCGCCCGGCGAGAGGCTCAGCCGGCGACCCGCCGCACCGTGCGCAGCAGGTACTCCTTGCGGTGCAGCGGGTCGTTGTCCGTTCGCGGCCGCTCCGGGGCCGGGCCGGTCACCGGGCGGTAGCCGGCGAAGGCGGACTCCAGCACTCCCTCGCCCCGGGTCAGCCCCGGCAGGAGCTGCTGGAGTTCGTGCACCCGGGCCGCCGGGATCTCGCCCTCCACGGTGCAGAGCGCACCGTGCGTCTCGGGCGGACCCGGCTCGGCGCGGAGCCGGGCGAGGACCGGGACCAGTGCGCCGAAGGCGTCCGCGGGCGACTCCAGGCGGAAGCGGTGCACCGGCTCGTACACCTGCGTTCGGGCCCGGCGCAGCGCGTCCATCAGGACCAGGGGCGTCAGATGGCGGAAATCGCCCGCCGTGCTCGACACGCTGTCGTATCCGGAATGCGTCTGCGTGACGACGCAATCGGTGATCTGCCAGCCGTGCATTCCCTGGCTCAGAGCGGAAAGCACCGTGTCCTCGACCGCTCGCATCAAGGAAGGGGGCATGGAGCCGAGTTCCACTTCACGGCGGAATTCCACCCCGCTGCCGTACGGGGCCGGGTCGACCCGCAGTCCGACGGTGGCGAGGAAGGGGTGAAGGTCCGTGTCGATGAACTCGACGGCCGCCCCCGTACCGACGGGCCGCTCCAGGCAGATCGTCGTGGTCCCGCGGAAAGTGACGTCGACGCCGAACTCGTCGGCCAGGGTCGCCTGGATGACCTCCTTCTGCACCTCCCCGTAGAGCGAGAGGGACACCTCCCGGCGGAGGTCGTCGCGGCGGACGCCGATCAGCGGGTCCTGGTCGGCGAGACGTCCGAGCGCGAGGTGCAGCGCGCCACGGTCCTCCGGGCGGGCGGGGACGACGATCGTCTCCAGCGTCGGCGGGGCGAAGTGCCGGGCTTCGGCCACCGCCGCGACCGTGCCGACGGTGTCGCCGACGCGGATGCCCGCCAGGCCGCGCAGCCTGCCGATGCGGCCCGCGCCGACCGAGGCGGCGATCGTCGCCGTACCGTTCTCGAACACCTCGATCGCGGAGACCTTGCCCTCGCCCACCGCTCCGTCCGGGCTCCGGAAGGGCAGGACGTCCCGGGTGTGCACGGTCCCTTCGACCATGCGGACGTACGCGTTCCGATCGCCCCCGGCGCTGCGGTCCACCTTGAACACCGTGCCGAGGACCGGGCCCCGGGCATCGCCGCGCGCGGCGGGCAGCAGTCCGGTGATGCCGTCGACCAGGGCGTCGATGCCCGCGCCGGTGGCGGCGGAGCCGAAGAAGACCGGGTGGACGAGGCAGCGGGCGGTCTGCTCGGCCAGAGCCCCGAGGAGCCGGGCGTGGGTGAGGGCCGCCGGGTCGTCGACGTACGCGGCGAGCAGCTCGTCGTCGTGGGCGGTGAGCTGTTCGGCGAGCGCGGCGGTGAAGGCGGGGTCGGCGTCGGTGAACGCGGTGCTGGTCGCCTCACGGGTGCCGAGGCGGTCGGTGAGGCCCATCGCGACGACGTCCCGGGAGAGCCGTTCGGTGATGCTCGTCAGCAGTGGGCCGTACCGCGCTCCGGGCCGGTCGGTCTTGTTGACGAACAGCAGGGTCGGGATGCGCAGTCGGCGCAGGGTGCGCAGCAGGACGCGGGTCTGCGCCTGGACGCCCTCCACCGCGGAGACCACCAGGACCGCTCCGTCGAGCACGCCCAGGGCCCGCTCCACCTCGGCGATGAAGTCCGGGTGACCGGGGGTGTCGATGAGGTTGACCGTGGTGTCGCCGACGGCGAAGGAGACGACGGCGGACTTGATCGTGATGCCGCGCCGGCGTTCCAGCGCGAGCGAGTCGGTCCGCGTACTGCCGTCGTCGACGCTGCCGAGGGTGTCGATGGCTCCGGCGGTGTGCAGCAGCCGCTCGGTCAGGCTTGTCTTACCGGCGTCGACATGCGCCAGAATTCCCAGATTCAACGTGTGCACGGAGCTTCATGTCCTTGAGAGAAAGGTCAGTTTCTGTCGGGAGGAACACGAAAGCTCCGCGCATAGTTCAAACTCCTGGGTCGTCCTGATGGCTTGCGGGGAGTAGATCAGGGGGTCGATTCCGGTCGCAACCGGATTTCTTCCGCGCGCAGGTGCGGGAAGCGCCATTCGGTGCGGCTGCGCAAGGTCTCGCCGGGGCGCAGCACCGTGCTCGGGTGGCCGGGGCGGTTGGGCGAGTCCGGCAGGTGCTGGGTCTCCAGGCAGAGCGAGCCGTGGCGCTGGTGGCGGCGGCCCGTGCCGTCGGTGAACGCGCCGTCGAGCTGGTTGGCGGTGTAGACCTGGAGGCCCGGTTCGGTGGTCCAGAGCTCCAGGATCCGCCGGTCGCCGGAGGCGGCGAGGCGGGCGGCCCGGCGCAGGGTTCCGGGCTCGGCGGGGCGCAGCACCCAGCAGTGGTCGAACCCGCCGGCCAGGGCGAGTTGGGGGTGCGGCAGGGCGAGTCGTCCGCCCAGCCGCCGCGGGGCGGTGAGGTCGAACGGGGTGCCGGTCACCGGGGCGGGCGGGCCTTCGGGGATGGAGCCGGCGTCGATGGGGAGGTAGGCGTCGGCGTCGACCTGGAGGGTGTGGCCGAGGATGTCGTCGTCGCCGAGGTTGAGGTAGGCGTGGTGGGCGAGGTTGACGACGGTGGGCCGGTCGGTGACGGCCCGGTAGTCGACGGCGAGGGTCCCCGCGGTGTCCAGGGTGTAGGTGGCGGTGACGTCGAGCGCTCCGGGGAAGCCCATGTCGCCGTCGGGGCTGTGCAGGGTGAGCCGGAGGACGGCGGCGGTGTCGGTACGGTGCCCGGCGGCCTGCCAGATCCTGGTGTGGAAGCCGTCGGGGCCGCCGTGCAGGGCGTGGCCCCGGTCGTTGGCGGGGATGTGGTGCGTGGTCCCGTCGAGGGTGAAGCGGCCGTGGGCGATGCGGTTGGCGTACCGGCCGACGATGGCCCCGAAGTACGGGTTCTTGTCGGTGTAGTCGTCGAGCGCGGGCAGCGACCGGACGGCCGGGCCGGGGTCGCCGGCGGTGTCCGGCACGGTGAGGCTGTGCAGGACACCGCCGTAGGTGAGGATCTCGGCCCGGACGCCGGTGCCGGAGTCGAGGGTCCAGAGGTCGATCTCGCTCTGCCCGTGGGCGCGGCCGAACGGTTTGCGGTGCACGGTGGGCATGAGGAGTTCCTTGGGGTGCGGAAGGGGCCTCGCGAAGCGGTGTCAGCGGGCCGGGCCGGAAGCCTCGCGGGGCGTGGTGGATTCGCGGACGACGAGGCGGTAGCCGGGGCGGGGCCGCCGGGGTTCGGCGACCGGGGTGCCCGCGAGGCGTTCGACGAGGCTGTCGACGGCGAGCCGGGCGATGGCCGCCTTGTCCGGTGCGATGGTGGTGAGGGTGGTGGCCCCGAACCGGCTCTCCTCGATGTCGTCGAAGCCGACGACGGCGATGTCGTCCGGGATGGTGAGGCCGCGTTCGGTGATGGTGCGCATCGCCCCGGTGGCGATCATGTCGTTGTACGCGAACACGGCGTCGGGCCGCTCGCCCCGGTCGAGGAGGGAGGCCATGGCGGCCGCGCCGTCCTCGCGACCGTAACCGTCGGTGACGACGACCAGGGATTCGTCCGGTTCGATGCCGGAGGCGGCCAGCTCCTCGCGCCAGCCGCGCAGCCGCAGGTGGGCCGGCTGGCGTTCCTGGCCGGTGCGGGAGCCGAGGAAGGCGATCCTGCGGTGGCCGAGCGCGACGAGGTGGGCGACGGCCTCCCGGGCGGCGGCCACGTTGTCGATGGCGATGTGGTCGTACGGAGCTTCGTACTCGCGCTCGCCGAGCAGCACCAGCGGCGCGGTCTCGGCGCGCGCCATCAGGTCCTCGGTCTCCAGGTGGATGGGGCTGAGGATGAGGCCGTCGATGACGTGGGAGCGGAATCCCTGGCAGACCAGCAGCTCCTTGTCCCGCCGGCCCGCGGTGTGGTCGACCAGGACGGTGTAGTCGTGGCGGGCGGCCGCGTCGACGACCTCGCCGGCCAGTTCCGCGAAGTACGGGTTGCCGAATTCGGGGACGGCCAGCGCGATGATGCCGGTGCGGCCCTTGCGCAGATGGCGGGCGGTGAGGTTCGGCCGGTAGCCGAGCTCGTCGATCGCCTGCTGGACCTTGGCCCGCATCTTGGGGGTGACGTGCTGGTAGTTGTTGACCACGTTCGACACGGTCTTGATGGACACGCCCGCCCGTTGAGCTACGTCCTTGAGGCTGACGCCCACGGCACTCCTTGTTTCCTTGGTTCGACTCGGCCCGATCCGTACGGTTCAGGTGGTTCTCCGGCTGCGCGCGAGGTAACGCTGCGCCACCACGACAACGATAAGGAAGCCGCCGCTGACCACCGACTGGTACGAGGAGTTGAGCGAGCCGATCTGGTTGATGAGGTTCTGGATCACGGCGAGCAGCAGGACGCCCCAGAGGGTGCCGCTGATCGAGCCCGCGCCGCCGATGAGGAGGGTGCCGCCGATGACGACGGCGGAGATCGCGTCCAGCTCCATGCCGACGCCGACGATGGTGACGCCGGAGGAGAGACGGGCGGCGTTCAGCGCTCCGGCGAGTCCGGCGAGCAGTCCGCTGAGGGTGTAGACGAGGATCTTCGTCCGGGCGACGGGCAGGCCCATCAGGGTGGCCGCGTCGCTGCTGCCGCCGACGGCGAACAGCGTCTGTCCGAACGAGGTCCGCTGGAGCAGCAGTCCGCCCGCCCCGAAGAGGGCCAGGACGATGAGGATCGGGTAGCCGAAGCCCCAGACGCTGCCCTGGCCCAGCTCGGCGAAGGCGGAGTCCTTGGGCACCAGGTAGGTGGTGGCGCCCTCGTCGGTGAAGGCGAGCAGCATGCCGCGCGCCGCGAGGAGCGTGGCGAGCGTGACGATGAAGGGCGCCATGTTCCCGCGGGCGATGAGCAGGCCGTTGACCAGCCCGATCGCGCCGCAGACCACCAGGGGGACGAGCAGGGCGGCGAGGAAGCCCCATTGCGAGGCCCAGGCCGCGAGGACGCCGCCGAGGGCGAAGACGGAGCCGACGGAGAGGTCGATGCCGCCGGTGATGATGACGAGCGTCATGCCGAGGGCGACGATCGCGAGGAACGAGGCCTGGACGGTGACGCCCCGGGCGTTGTCGACGCTGGCGAACGTCGGGTAGACGAACGAGGCGATGAGGATCACGGTCAGCAGGACCGCCAGGACGCCCTGGCGCTGGACGAGTTCGCCGACGCGGGAGCCGGTGGAGCGCTCGGGTCGGGGTTCGGGGCGCGAGGGGGCGTTCTTGCGCGGCGCCGGCGCCTGGGGGGCCGGGGCGGTGGGTGTGGTGTTCTTCATCGGGACCTACGCTCCCGGGCGACGTAGACGGCGGCGATGATGATGGCCGCCTGGGCGATCTGTGCGGTGGAGTCGGGCAGGTCGTGCTTGACGAGGGTGGCGCGCAGCAACTGCATGAGCAGGGCCCCGGCGACGGTGCCGAGCACCCGGATGGAGCCGCCGTTCAGCGGGGTGCCGCCGACCACGACGGCCGTGATGGCGGAGAGCTCCATGAGGGTGCCGAGCGAGGACGGATCGCTGGCGGTGAGCCGGGCGGTGGCGAGGATGCCGGCGAGCGCGGCCATCACCCCGCACAGGATGTAGACGCCGATCAGGACGCGCTTGACGGGCAGTCCGGACAGCGCGGAGGCCGAGCGGTTGCCGCCGATGGCGACGATCTGGCGGCCGAAGGTGGTGCGCTGCACCAGGAAGGCGACGGCCAGCGCGAGGACGCCCGCGATGAGGACGACCAGCGGGATGCCCAGGAAGGAGCCGGTGCCGAGCGCGAGGATGTCGGGGTTGACGATCTGCTTGAGCTGACCGTCCGCCATGACGAGGGCGAGGCCCCGGCCGCCGACGAACAGGGCGAGTGTGGCGACGATGGGTTGCAGCCCGACGAGCGAGACGAGCGTCCCGTTGATCGCGCCGACCACCGCACCGGCGAGCAGGGAGATCAGGAGCGCGGGAACGAGTCCGTAGCCGAGGTAGAGCGGCAGCAGGGCGGCGGCGAGCGCCATGGTGGAGCCGACGGAGAGGTCGATGCCCTCGGTGCCGATGACCAGGGCCATGCCGAGCGCGACGATCACGATGGGGGCGACCTGGACGAGCTGGGTGCGCAGGTTGTCGGCCGTCATGAAGTGCTCGGTGAACAGGGCGTTGAACAGCAGGACGACGGCGACGGCCGCGTACACGCCGTACTCCTGGTACCAGGCGGGGTCGCGCAGCCGGGCCAGTGGCTTCGCGGGGCGTGGCAGGGTGGCCTGGGTGGTCATCGGGGGTCCTCCTGGCCGGCCGGGACCTTCCCGCCGGTGTCGGGCGTGTGGTCGGCGAGCACGGTGTCCGGCGTGTGGTCGGCGAGCACTTCGAGGAGGCGGCTCTCGGCCACCTCGTCGCCGGCGAGTTCACCGGCGACCGCGCCGCCGCGCAGGACGACGATGCGGTCGGCGCCCTCGATCAGCTCCTCGATGTCGGAGGAGATCAGCAGGACGGCGAGGCCTTCGCGGGCGAGTTCGTCGATGAGCGACTGCACCTCGGCCTTGGCGCCGACGTCGATGCCCCGGGTGGGCTCGTCGAGCAGCAGCACCTTGGGCTCCAGGCAGAGCCAGCGGGCGAGCAGCACCTTCTGCTGGTTGCCGCCGGAGAGTTCGCCGACCTTCTGTTCGGGGCTGGAGGCCTTGATCCGCAGCCGCTTCATGAAGAGGTCGACGATGCGGTCCTGCTTGGCGCGGGAGACGATGCCGCCCTTGGAGAGCCGGGGCATGGCGGCGAGCACGATGTTCTCGCGGACCGAGAGGCCGGGAACGATGCCTTCGGCCTTGCGGTCCTCGGGGAGCATGCTGATGCCCGCGCGGATGGCGGCGGCTGGGGTGGGGCGGCCGATGCGCTTGCCGTCGACGGTGATCTCGCCGCCGTCCAGCGGCAGCGCGCCGGTCAGCGCCTTGGCGGTCTCGCTGCGGCCGGAGCCCAGCAGCCCGCCGAGTCCCAGCACCTCACCGGCGTACAACTCGACGGATATGTCGTGCAGTTGGTGGCGGCGGTCGAGACCCTTGGCGGTGAGGACGGGGGTGCGGGCCGCCTCGTGTCCGGCGGCGTCGAAGTTGGTGAGGCCCTCGCGGCGGACCTCGGCCATGTCGCGGCCGAGCATCATCGACACCAGCTGCATGCGCTCCAGCGGGGCCAGTTCGCCGGTGTGGATGTGGCGGCCGTCGCGCAGGACGGTGACCCGGTCGCAGATGCGGTAGAGCTCGTCCATGCGGTGGCTGACGTAGAGGACGGCGATGCCCTGGCCGCGCAGGTTCTCGATGACCCGGAAGAGGGTCTCGACCTCGCGGGGCTCCAGCGACGAGGTGGGTTCGTCCATGATGACGACCTGGGCCTGTACGGAGACGGCGCGGGCGAGCGCGACCATCTGCTGGGTGCCGATGCCGAGGGTGTGCAGGGGCCGCTTGGGGTCGACGCGGACGCCGAAGCCGTCGAGGAGTTCGGTGGTCTCGCGGTTCATCCGGGCGAAATCGATGAGCCCGAAACGGTTCTTCGGCTCCCGGCCCAGGAAGATGTTGCGCGCCACGCTCATCAGCGGGACGAGGTTCACCTCCTGGTAGATGGTGGAGATCCCGGCCTGCTGCGCCTCGAAGGGGCGGGCGAAGCGGACCGGTTCGCCGGTCACGCGCACCTCGCCCTCGTCGCTCTGGTAGACGCCGGTGAGCACCTTGATGAGGGTGGACTTGCCGGCCCCGTTCTCGCCGACGAGCGCGTGGACCTCGCCCGCGCGCAGCGCGAAGGAGACTCCGTCGAGGGCGACGACGCCCGGGAACCGCTTGCTCACCGAGCGGGCCTCCAGGACGGGGTCCGCCACGGCGGCGGCCCCGGCCCCGGGGGTCTCCGGGTGCTGGGGGGTCGCTTGGGTTGGTGCCATGAATCCTGGCCTTCCGGTGTTACGGGAACGATGCCGGGCCGCCGTAACGCCCCGGGAGGTGTCCCGGGGCCGTCGCGGCGGCCGGAGTGCCGGTCGGGGTCAGTACGCTCCGCCGAGCGAGTCCTTGGCGTTGGCCTCGTCGTACTCGCGGTCGGTGATGATCACGTTCTCCGGGATCTCCTCACCGGCGTAGAACTTCTGCGCGGTGGCGAAGGCGAGCGGGCCGAAGCGCGGGTTGGACTCGATGACGGCGTTGTACTCGCCGTTGACGAGGGCCTGGACGGCGTTGCGGGTGCCGTCGACCGAGACGATCTTGACGTCCTTGCCGGGCTTCTTTCCGGCCGCCTTCAGCGCGGTGACCGCGCCGAGGCCCATCTCGTCGTTCTCGGCGTAGACGGCGGTGATGTCGGGCTTGGACTGGATGAGCTGTTCCATGACCTGCTGGCCCTTGTCGCGGGCGAACTCGCCGGTCTGCTGGGCGACGATCTCCAGGCCGGGGGCCTCGGCCTTGACCTGGTCGACGAAGCCCTTGGTGCGGTCGGTGGTGACGTTGTTGCCGGACGCGCCGAGCAGGATGGCGACCTTGCCCTTGCCGCCGGTGACCTTGATCATCGCGTCGGCGGCGCGCTTGCCCTGCTCGACGAAGTCGGAGCCGAGGAAGGCCACATAGTCCTTGCAGGCGGTGGAGTTGACCTTGCGGTCGATGGTGAGGACGGGGACCTTCTTGGCGGCCGCCGCCTTCAGCGCGGGCTCCAGGCCGTCGGAGTTGAGCGGGGCGACGATGAGGAACTGGGCGCCCTGGGACAGCATGTCCTGGATGTCGCTGATCTGCTTCGACAGCTGGGACTGGGCGTTGGTGGTGAGGAGCTTCTTGACGCCGATCTTCTTCGCCTCGTCCTTGATGGACTGGGTCTCGGCGATCCGGAACGGGTTGGCCTCCTTCTCCGACTGGGAGAAGCCGACCACGGCGTCCTTCAGGTCCAGCTTCGGCGCGCCGTAGGTCTCCAGCTTGCAGCCCGCGCCGGACGAGGAATCGGGGGTCTTGGCCTCCTGCGCGCCCTGACTGCTGTCGCCGCCCGCGTTGTTGGAGGTCTCCGACTTGGCGCAGCCGGCGGCGGCCAGCGTGGTGGCGGCGAGGATACAGGCCACGGCGAGGGTACGGGATCGACGCTGGATCATCATGCGCGGAACGCTCCTTGGCGGGTTGACGGCACGCTGATCGGCGTGCGGTCGGGCATGCGGGACGAGGCATCGGCTGCTCTGCGGCCGATGCCGCTGCATTCCTCACGCCCCTGCTCCGTACTGCGGGAACAGCGGTCGTGAGAGCCTGCGCGGCCTGTCGGCGGCTCGGTTTACAACGTTATATAGGCGGCGCGGCACGGGCGGCAAGAGCGTCGGCGATGCGTTTCCAAAATGTGTCGGCCACGGGTCGGGGCCGGCGGGCGGGAATCGGCCCGTCGCATGGCAACGGGTCCTGCGCGGCCTCTGGACAGCCGCCCGGCACCGTGCTGTCATACCGCCGGACGCCGATTTTCCATCGTTGCAAGGCTGGCTGCCGTACGCCGGACCGACCGCGCGACGGCGACCTTCGGCATGCGCCCGTCCGGCCGCCCCACCGCTCCCCCGACCGGGGCACGGCCCCGCTCGTCCTGCCCCGCACCAGCCCTGGCACCCCTCGCCCGCGCGCCATCACCCCCACCGAGCCGGCCGCAGCTCAGGCGGCCCCCGGCTCAGAGCAGGAGCCGCACCGATGCCCCTGAACCGCAGGCAGCTCATGGCCACCGCGGTGGCCACCGCGCTCGCCACCGGCGCGACGAGCCGGTGGGCGACCGCCGCGACGCCCGACCGCCACCGGGTACCGGCCGCCCGGGGCGGCCACTACTCCCCCAACGCGGCCCCGCTGCACCCCACCGCGTTCCTGAAACTGCCCCCGGGCAGGGTGACGGCGCGCGGCTGGCTGGCCGGTCAACTGAAGCTCCAACTGGAGGGGCTGTGCGGCCGGTACGAGGAGTTCTCGCACTTCCTGGACTTCACGGCGACCGGCTGGGTGCGCCCGGACCGGGGCGGCTGGGAGGAAGTCCCGTACTGGCTGCGCGGTTACGCCGATCTCGCGATCGTCACCGGGGACGCGAACGCACTGGCCACCACCCGCCGATGGATGGACGCGATCCTCGCCACCGGGCAGAGCGACGGCTTCTTCGGCCCGAAGGCGCTGCGGACCTCGCTGAACGGCGGCCCCGACTTCTGGCCGTTCCTCCCCCTGATCCAGGCCCTGCGCTCCTGGCAGGAGTACAGCGGCGACACCCGGATCATCCCGTTGCTGAGCCGCTTCTTCCGCTACATGAACGCCCAGGGCCCGGGGGCTTTCGACACCAGTTGGATCGCCCTGCGCTGGGGCGACGGCCTGGACAGCGTCATGTGGCTCTACAACCGCACCGGCGACGCCTTCCTCCTGGACCTCGTCGACAGGATCCACCGGTACGGGGCCGACTGGGGCGACAACCTGGTCGACCCGCACAACGTGAACATCGCCCAGGGTTTCCGCGAGCCCGCCCAGTTCGCCCTGCGCAGCGGCTCGGCCACCGACACCCGTAACACCTACGGCACGTACGCGAAGGCCATGGACGCCTACGGGCAGTTCCCCGGCGGCGGCTTCGCGGGGGACGAGAACGCCCGGCCCGGGCACGGCGACCCCCGCCAGGGTTTCGAGACCTGCGGGATCGTCGAGTTCATGGCGAGCCACCAGCTGCTCACCCGGATCACCGGGGACCCGCTGTGGGCGGACCGCTGCGAGGAGCTGGCGTTCAACTCGCTCCCGGCGTCGCTCGACCCGTCGGGCAAGGCGGTGCACTACATCACCTGCGCCAACAGCGTGGACCTGGACAACGAGCCCAAGCGGGACCGCCAGTTCCAGAACCCCTTCGCGATGCTGGCGTATCTGCCGGGCGTCGACCAGTACCGCTGCTGCCCGCACAACTACGGGATGGGCTGGCCCTACTTCACCGAGGAGCTGTGGCTCGCCACCCCGGACGGCGGACTCGCCGCGGCGATGTACGCGCCGAGCGAGGTGAGCGCGAAGGTCGCGGACGGCACGGAGGTGACGTTCACCGAGGAGACCGGCTACCCCTTCACGGACACGGTCGAGCTCACCCTCACCTCACCGAAGCCGCTGACCTTCCCGCTGGTGCTGCGCGTCCCGGCCTGGTGCGCGGAGCCGGAGATCCGGGTCGACGGAGAGCGGGTCGCCGCCCCGGCCGGCCCGGCCTTCACCCGGATCGAGCGGACCTGGTCGAGCGGCGACAAGGTCACGCTGCGACTGCCGCAGCGCACCGCCGTCCGCACCTGGGCGGACAACCACAGCTCCGTCAGCGTGGACCACGGGCCGCTCACGTACTCCCTGCGCATCGGGGAGGAGTACGAGCGGATCGGCGGCAGCGACACCTTCCCGGAGTACGCGGTCCACGCCACGAGCCCGTGGAACTACGGCCTCGTCCTGGACACCGCCCGGCCTGCCGCGTCCCTGCGCCACCGCTCCACGGGGCGGGCCCCCGGCGACAACCCTTTCACCCTGGACGGCACTCCGCTCACCCTGACCGCCCGCGCCCGCCGCATTCCGGAGTGGACGGCGGACGACGAGCATGTCGTCGGGCCCCTCCAGGCGAGCCCGGCGCGCTCCACCGAGCCGGTCGAGGAGATCACGCTCGTGCCCATGGGCGCGGCCCGGCTGCGGATCACGTCCTTCCCGACGGCCGCCCCGGACGCCGAGCCGTGGCTGGCGGACCGCTGGTACCGGATCGCGAACCGGAACTCGGACAAGGTGCTGGGCGTCGACGGCATGTCGACCGACAACAGCGCGCATGTGGTCCAGTTCGGCGACACGGGGACGGCGGACCATCTGTGGCGGCCGGTGGCCAACGGGGACGGCTGGTACCGGATCCGCAACCAGCACTCCGGCAAGGTGCTGGGCGTCGACCTGATGTCCACCGAGAACAGCGCGCACGTCGTGCAGTTCGACGACAACGACACCGCCGACCATCTCTGGCAGCTCGTCCCGGACGGCGACGGCTGGTACCTGATCCGCAACCGGAACTCGGACAAGGTGCTCGGCGTGGACGGGATGTCCACGGCCGACAGCGCCCATGTCGTCCAGTACGACGACAACGGGACGGCCGACCATCTGTGGCGGCTGCTGTGAGAGCCCTCTGACCTACCTCTACCGCTCAGCTCACCCCTTCCCGTACAGCCGTAGAAAGGGATGTCCAACCATGCGCCCAGCACCCGCACCCCGCCACCGCTCCTGGTGGCGGAGATTAACGGCCACCACCGGTCTGCGCGCCCTGGTGGCCACCGCGCTCGTGGGGACCGGTATGTCGCCGGCCGCCGCCGCGCCCGCCGCCTGGGAGCCGAAGCCGGCGCCCATGACGACGCCGTGGACGAACGAGGTCCCGGTGGACGAGCCGCTGCCGGAGTACCCGCGCCCGCAGCTGACCCGCCCGGACTGGGCCAACCTCAACGGCATCTGGGACTTCGCGGTCACCGGCCGTGACGCCGGGCAGCCCGCGACGTTCCCGGAGCAGATCCGGGTCCCGTTCGTCGCCGAGTCCGCGCTCTCCGGCATCCAGCGCCGGATCACCGAGAACGACAAGCTCTGGTACAAGCGGACCTTCACCGTCCCCGCCGACTGGGACGACCGCCGGGTCACGCTGCACTTCGGGGCATCCGACTGGCAGACCACGGTCTGGGTCAACGGCACCGAGGTCGGGGCGCACAAGGGCGGCTTCGACGCGTTCTCGTACGACATCACACCGCAGCTGAACGGCGGGACGAACACGGTCGTGGTCTCCGTGTACGACCCCAGCCAGACCGGCGGTCAGGCGGTCGGCAAGCAGCGCATCAACGATGTGAAGCCGCACCCGGGCGGCGGCATCTTCTACACGGCGGCCTCCGGCATCTGGCAGACGGTGTGGCTGGAGCCGGTGGCGTCCGCGCACATCACGCGGCTCGACATGACGCCGGACCTGGGCGACAGCACCCTGCGGGTGAAGGTCCAAACAGCGGGCGCGGCGGGCAGGAGCGCCCGGATCACCGTCTCCGACGGCGGTACGGTCGTGGGCACGGCGACCGGCCCGGTGGACGGGGAGATCTCCGTAGCCGTACCGAATCCGCGGCTGTGGAGCCCCGAGGACCCGTTCCTGTACGACGTGCGGGCGGACCTCCTCGACGGCTCGGCCGTCACGGACACCGTCGGCAGCTACACGGGCATGCGGTCCGTGGGCACCGCGAAGGTCGACGGCATCCTGCGGCCGGTGCTCAACGGGGAGTTCGTGTTCCAGACCGGCACGCTGGACCAGGGGTACTGGCCGGACGGCATCTACACCGCGCCGAGCGACGAGGCGCTGAAGTACGACCTCCAGGCGCACAAGGACCTCGGGTTCAACATGGTCCGCAAGCACATCAAGGTGGAGCCGCAGCGATGGTTCTACTGGGCGGACAAGCTGGGGCTGCTGGTGTGGCAGGACATGCCGTCGATGGACACCGGCAAGGTGCCGGACGGGCCCGCGCGCACCCAGTGGGAGGCGGAGTACCGCAACATCATCGACCAGCACCGCAGTTCGCCGTCGGTGGTGATGTGGGTCAACCAGAACGAGGGCTGGGGGCAGTACGACCAGGCCAGGATCGCCGACGAGGTCAAGGCGCAGGACCCCTCGCGTCTCGTCAACAACATGAGCGGGGTCAACTGCTGCGGATCGGTCGACGGCGGCAACGGTGACGTGGTGGACAACCACATCTACGTCGGCCCGGGCAACACCGCACCGAGCGCCACCCGGGCCGCCGTGCTGGGCGAGTTCGGCGGGCTGGGCTACAAGGTGCCGGGCCACGAGTGGTATCCGGGCGGCGGGTTCAGCTACGAGGACCAGCCGAGCATCGAGGCCCTCGACAACCGGTTCGTCGGGCTCCTCGACGCCATCCGGGTCGGCCAACTGCCCGCCGGGCTCTCCGCGTCGGTCTACACGGAGATCACGGACGTCGAGAACGAGGCGAACGGGCTGCTGACCTACGACCGTCAGGTCGTCAAGGTCGACACCGCCCGGGTGAAGGCCGCCAACCAGGCCCTCATCCAGGCGTCCCGGAACCCCGCTCCCCCGGTGGACCTCCCCACCGGGGAGTACAGGTCGCTGCGGGTCACCACCCCCGGCCACACCACGAAGCACCTGCGCCACCACGACGCGCTGGCCGTCACCGAAGTGGTGGACAGCGGGAGCCCGGCCGTGCTGAAGGCGGACGCCACCTGGAAGATCGTCACCGGCCTCGCCAACGACAACTGCTACTCCTTCGAGTCCCGGAACTACCCCGGTGAGTTCCTCCGCCACCGGGACTTCCGGGTGCACCGGGACGCCGACGACGGCTCCGCTCTGTTCAAGGACGATGCCACCTGGTGTGCGGTCGCGGGCGACGGCGGGGTGCGGTTCACCAGCGCCAATCTGCCCGGCGGCTATCTGCGCCACATCGACTCCGAGGTGTGGCTGGCCACTCCCGGCGGCGGGCGTCCCTTCGACGACCCGGCCCTCTTCGCCGAGGACACCACCTGGGCGGTCGACGCGCCCTGGGCCCCGTGATCCGCGGGGACCGACGACGATGAGCGGGTGACCGGCCCGGACGGCCCGGCAGCGACGGAGAACCTTTCCGCCGCTGCCGGGCCGGCTCCGTGCGGGCCCGGAGACGGTCCTGGGCGCCCCGCTCCCGGCTCAGAAGCCTTCCTGGGCGCCCCGCTCCTGGCTCAGAAGCGGTCCGGGGCGCGTACCGGGAGCGGAGATCCGGGGATCACCTCGCTCCGCTGGTTCTGCCGTGCCTTCGCGTTCGACTCGGCCGTCGCGTGGCAGGTCACGTCCTTCGCCGGGAGCTTGCCGGTGACCAGGTAGCGGTTGATCGTGCCGTCCGTGCACGGGTTGCCGCTGGGGTAGACGCCGTGGCCCTCTCCGCCGAGGACGGTGACCATCTTCGACCCCTTCATCTGCGCGTGCAGGGCCTGGGCGCTGGGCAGCGGGGTCTGCGAGTCCCACTCGTTCTGGACGATCAGGGAGCCGACCCTGTTGTTCACCTCGGTCGCCCGTTCCGCGGACCTGTCCCAGAAGGCGCAGGGCTTGATGCTGGAGGCGAAGTCACCGAAGACCGGGTAGCGGCCCTTGTCCGCGATGGCGTCCTGCCGGTAGCTCTCCGGGTCGCGGGACCACGCGGCCGAGTTGTCGCCGCACACCACGGCCCAGAAGCTCGCCGTCCCGTTGTCGGCCGGTGCCTCGACGGCCGTGCCCGCTGTTCCGCGCCCCTCGGATCCGGTGAACGCGCCGAGCTTCCCCGGCGCGACGGGCTTGCCGTCCGCGGCCTTCTTCAGCTCCACGAACGCCTCGGTGGCGTACTGCGGGCTGAAGAACGCCGGTCGCATGCCCATGCGGATGTCGTCGCCGGTGACCAGCTGCCCGTCCAGGTCGATCGGCTTCTCGTCGGCCTGCGCGACCACGTCCCAGAAGGTCCGGTCGACCTTCTTCGGGGTGTCGCCGAGGCCGTACGTCTCCGAACGCTCGGCGGCCCACTCGGTCCACCGGTCGAACGCGGGCTCGGCGCCCTCCGCCCACCACTGGATCATCCCCCGCCAGGCGCGTTCCGGGTCGACCGCGCTGTCCAGCACGAACCGGTCGGCCCGGCCCGGGAAGAGCTGGGTGTAGACGGCGCCCAGATAGGTGCCGTACGAGTAGCCCACGTAGCTGATCTTCTTCTCGCCGAGGACCGCCCGGAGCAGGTCCATGTCGCGTGCGGTGTTGCGCGTGGTGATGTGCGGGAGCGTGTCGCCCGCCTTCTCCTCGCACCTGTCGGCGAACGTCCGCGCCCAGGCGACGTCGTCGTCGAACGTCTCCTCCTTGTACGGCCGCAGCCAGTTCTCGTCCTCCGGCTCCAGGCCGCAGGAGACCGGGGTGCTGCGTCCCACGCCGCGCGGGTCGAAGCCGATGAGGTCGTACTGCTGCCGCGCGGCCGCGGGAAGCGCCTCGGCCATGCTCAGCGGCATGTACAGGCCCGGTCCGCCCGGGCCGCCGGGGTTGGAGAGCAGGACACCGTGCCGTTTGCCGGGGGTGGTGGCCTTGATCCGGGATATGGCCAGGTCGATCCGCTTGCCACCGGGCTTCCGGTAGTCCAGCGGGACCTTGATCGTGGCGCACCGGATCTCCGCCGGGGCGTCGGCCTGGCAGGGCTTCCACTGCGGCTTCTGCTGGGCGTAGCGGTCCAGCACGCTCGTGCCCGTGGCCGGGGAGGTGGCGGCCTGGGAGGTGGCGGCCGGGGCGGCGGCGGCCGTCGAAGTGGCGAGGGCGGGAGCCAGCGTTGCCGTGATGCTCACCGCTAACAGGGGCACGAGACGTCGTCTGCTGCGCACGATATCGATCCTTCCGGTCGCATGTGTCGGACAGGAAAGATCCTTCAGGAAGCGGACGCGTGCGCGGATCCCCCGGCGGGCTGCACCTCCCCTCCACCCTGGGAATGATGCAACAGCCGTGCATGGTCCGCGAGTTGTAGACGAGAACAGGCCGGGGCCCGCTCCCGGCGCCATGGGTCGCGGCGCCGGGAGCGGGCCCCGGTCACTCCTGTTACGGCTTCTGACCGTCGTGGAGCGCGGACACCTCCTCCGCCGTCAGGGCCTTGTCGTACACCCCGACCTGGTCGACGGAGCCGTTCCAGAAGTCGCCCTTGGCGCCGTCGTACTGGGCCCGCCCGACGGCGAGCGGGCCGGTGCTCACCTCGGCCGGACCGGCCTCGGTGGTGGCGGCGGGCTTCCCGTCGACGTACAGGGTGATCGCGTCGCCCTTGCGGACCCCGACCAGGTGGTACCACCGACCGGTCTCCGGGGTGATCTCCAGGCGGGCGCGCTTGCCGCCCGGGGTGGAGAAGGCGAACGCGCCCTGCCCGTACTGGAGGTAGAAGGGGTTCTCGGTACGCCGGCCGTCCTGGCTGACGACGGTGGCGTAGTTGTCCGGTACGGCGTCCAGCGAGGCCCAGGCGGCGACCGTGTAGTCCTTCGTGGTGTCCACGACCGGACCGGCGCTCTGCGCGTACTGCCCGTCGCCGTCGAACGTCAGCGCCGAGCCCGTGACACCGGGGGCCCAGACCGTGCCGCCCTCCAGCGTCAGGTGGGCCTTGTTGGGGCCGCTGTCGCGAGCGGTGGCGCCCTTGTTCTCGTCGAGCGACCAGGAGCCGCCGCCCTTCAGCTCGTCGCGCTCACCGGCCGCCGCCCCGGCGGCGATCACCTGGCGGTTGATCTCCCGGATCTTCTTCGGGTCGACCTTGATTTCTCGACGGTCGTACGTCCACAGGCCGTTGAGCTCGTTCTCCAGGTCGCTGACCTGGGTGTAGACGGAGCCGGAGAGTTCGGCGCCGGCGGCGGCGAGGTAGTACGTACGGGTGTTGTCGACGTACTTCGCGGTGAGGGCGGCCTTGTCCGCGACGCCGGAGTAGATGTTGGCCGGCGCTCCGGGCCACATGTGCCCGGGGGTACGGAGTGTGAAGCCGCCGTGCTCGCCGTCCATCGCGGCGCGCCGGTCGTCCGGGAAGGCCGGGTCGTCGTTCACGTAGTCGTGGTGGTCGATGATCTCGCCCTTGCCGGAATCACCCTTGGAGGCACAGCAGTTGACCCCACTGTGCGCGTTGACCACGCGGGACGGGTCCAGCGCCTTGACGTCCTCGGCGATCTTTCCGGTCTCGGTCCGGTCCCACTCGCCCCAGCCTTCGTTGAAGACGATCCAGCCGCTGATCGAGGGGTAGTTGTGGAACTGCTTCATCATCTCCTTCCCCTGGGTGAGGAAGGCGTCCTTGCCGGTGTCGTTGTCGATGTCGGCGTTGACGAAGTCCTGCCAGACCAGGAGCCCGAGCCGGTCGGCGTGGTAATACCAGCGCGGCGACTCCACCTTGATGTGCTTGCGCACGGCGTTGTAGCCGAGGTCCTTCTGGGCCTTCAGGTCGAAGGTGAGGGCGGCGTCGCTGGGCTGGGTGTGCAGCCCGTCGGGCCAGAAGCCCTGGTCGAGCATGGCGAGGGAGAAGAAGGGCTTCCCGTTGAGGACGAGCTTCTGGTAGCCGCCGACTTCCGCGATCTTCAGCTGGCGCATCCCGAAGTAGCTCTCGACGCTGTCCTTGGAGCGGCCGTCGGCGAGGGAGACGTCGAGGTCGTACAGGTAGGGGTCGTCCGGCGACCAGAGGCGCGGGTTCTTGAGCTCGATGCTCAGCTCGCGGTTGGCCGGCCCGGTGACCTTGCCGACGACCTTGCCCTTGCGGTCGCGGGCGACGGCGGTGATCCGGGCGTCGGCGGAGGCCTTCGCGGAGTTGACGGTGACCGCGAGGCGGCCGGTGTCGATGTCCGGGGTGGTGGTCAGGGAGTCGATGGCGGCGGGGGCGACCGGCTCCATCCACACGGTCTGCCAGATACCGGAGGACGGGGTGTAGACGATGCCGCCGGGGTTGGTGGACTGCTTGCCCTTGGGCTGGTTCGGACCGGTCTCGTCGGTGACGGCGACGACGATCTCCTGGGGGCCGCTGCCCTTCAGCGCGTCGGTGATGTCGGCGCTGAACCCGGTGTAACCGCCGGTGTGTTCGGCGACCTTGGTGCCGTTGACCCAGACGGTGGACCGGTAGTCGACGGCGTCGAAGTTGAGCTTCAGCCGCTTGTCCTTGCCGGACGTGCTCTTGCCGGACGCGCCCTTGCCGCTCTTTCCGACCGACCAGTTCTTCGGCACGGTGACGAGCTTGCGGTAGAACATGTGGTCCTCGTCGCGCTCCAGTCCGGAGAGCTGGGACTCGACCGGGAATGGCACGATGATCTTCTCGTCGAGCTTCTTGCCGAAGACCGGCTGCTCGCCCTCCGTGGCCCCGGCGAACTCCCAGGGGCCGTTGAGGTTCTTCCACTGGTCGCGGACCTGCTGCGGCCGGGGGTACTCGGGCAGCGGGTTGTTGACGTCCAGCTTGTCGCCCCAGGTGGTGGTGAGGCGGTGCGTGGAGAGGTTCTTGGCGGTGCGGCCGATCTCCGGGACGGTCTCGGTCCCCGACTTCAGGCCGCCCTCGCCGTCGTAGACGACCTTGACGCGCTGGTCCTTCTGGACCGGCGCGGCGAGATCGATGATCAGCGCCCTCGGGTCGTCCGAGGCCCGGTTCACCGACTTCACCGGCATCGGGGAGGTGTCGGCCTCGATCTCGAGGTGGTCCTTCACCTTGCGGTAGTCCGAGACGCGGTCCCGGAAGGTGGCCTGGAGGCGCTTGCCGTTCTTCGCGACGCTCAGGGCGACCGGGTAGACCTCGAAGTCGTCGGGCGGAGTGAACGCGGACTCGGGCACGATCTGCTTCTGGACGGTGTCGCTCGCCCAGCGCAGGAACATGCTGGCGCCGCCGATGTCCTGGAACATCTCCAGCTTGAAGTCGTGCTTCTCGCCCGCCTTCAGGGCGATCGGAGCGCTGTGTTGCTCCTTGTCCCAGTCCGGCTCCCAGTGGTCGATGACAACGTTGCCGTCGAGGTAGAGACGGAAGCCGTTGTCGCCGATGGCGGAGAAGGTGTAGTCACCGGTCTCCGGGGCCTCGAGCTGCCCCGTCCAGCGGGCCGTCGTGTGCTCGGACTTGCCGGTCGCCGACTCGAACGTCCCGGTGAGACCGGGGAAGTCGATCTCGGGGTCCAGGGAGGTGGCGCCGAGCTCGGCGAAGTCACGGGCGCCCGGGGCGGACATGCTGAAGTACTCGCCCTTCACCCCGTGGACATCGGTGACCGGGTCGTCGGCGGTGAAGGTCTTCGCGGTGGCTCCGGCCGGCACGGCGGGTGCGGCGGCCGCCGTCGGGACCAGGGTGGCACCGACCGG
Source organism: Streptomyces sp. NPDC091289 (assembly GCF_044757365.1). Taxonomy (NCBI): domain Bacteria; kingdom Bacillati; phylum Actinomycetota; class Actinomycetes; order Kitasatosporales; family Streptomycetaceae; genus Streptomyces; species Streptomyces sp. NPDC091289. Next base: position 108,081 of record NZ_JBIVUT010000021.1, on the reverse strand, counting down.
TATGAGCAGCGCCGCAGCGCAGGTCAGGGCCCTGAACAGGGCACGGGGGCGCGGGTGTTGTCGTCTCAAGGCGTCGTCCTCGTCGAAGAGCCGGGGGTGCCTCGAACCTGTGAGGCACTGCACATAGTCGAACATTGAGCCACAACACCAAACACTGCACAACGGTCGTGCACACAGAATTTTCAACGATAGAAAGACGCGGCCTCAGCCGAGGAACGCCGCGACGGTCGCCACGAACCGGCGGGGATCGTCAATCCACGGGTAGTGACCCGCCCCGGACTGCACGACGAACGCGGCGCGCGGGAAGAGCTCCGCACCCGCGGCCACGGCCGATGGCGGGCTGTTCAGGTCCCACTCCCCGGCGAGCAGCAGGGCAGGGCTCGCGAACGCGGCGAGCGCCGCACGCGTGGCCGCCGGATCGAAGGCGCCTTCGGCCGCGAAACCGGCGACGGCCTCGGCGTTGTCCGGCTGCCCTGCCGCGTGATGCCGCCGGGCCCCGGCGTCCCAGCGGCCGCAGAAGAAGGGAGCGACCGCCTCCCAGTCGGCGCCGGAGCCCTCGATGATCGCCTCCAGCGCGGCGAAGGCGGCCGGGAACCACGGCTCACCGCTGCGGCGCAGCGCGAGCGCCCGGCGCGTCCCGCCGTCGATCGGCACCCCCAACGCCCGCAGGCCGGGGCCGATCAGAGCGAGCTTGGCGACGCGCCGCGGATGGCGGGCGGCGTACCGCACCGCGAGGTTCGCGCCGCCGGAGTGCGCCAGGATGTCCATCCGGTCGAGACCGAGGTGGGCACGCAGGGCCTCGACGTCGCCCACCTGGCGGTCGCAGCGGTAGGTGGCGACCTGCCCTGGGCGCGCGGAACGGCCGGTGCCGCGCGGGTCGAGGAGGATCAGCCGACGGTGCGCGGCCAGGCCTCCGAGATCGCCGAGATATTCCGAGCCGGTGGGACCTCCCGGCAGGCAGATCAGCGGTTCGCCGTCTCCGGCCGTGCGATGGGCGAGCCGGGTTCCATCAGGTGCGTGAAAGGTGGACATGGCGACCACCCTGCACCTCATAACGAGGTTGTACAACCAGGTTATAAACATCGACCGATTCAGGTATAACCGAGCTGTGCCCCACGCCGACAAGGAGGACCTGCTGTGACCTACGAGGCAGACCCACCGCACCACCCCGGTTTCCTGACCGAGGAACAGGCGGCCAGAATGTTCGCCGGTATGAACGAGGTGATTCGCGCGGGCGAGGAGACGCGGCGGCTGCGCAGCGAAATGATCACCTTGTTCGCCGGCCTCGGCTGGACCCAGGAGACCATCGCCCGGCTCACCGGCATGAGTCAGCCCGCCGTGTCCAAGCAGGTGACGAAGGACCGGCCGGGCAAGCCGGCGCTCCCGCCGGACGTCGCCCTCGACCAGCACGACACGGCCTGGCTCGAAGGGCGGCTGTGGGGCCTGGCGGAGGAGATCTCCGAGAACCTCCACGACGACGCCCATTGCACCCGCCTGGCCGACGCCCTCGGCCGGGGCCGGAAGGGGTTCACGCCGCGGAACGTCGACGCGCTGCGGCGGCTCGTCGAGCAGGACCTGACGGAGCACCGCACCGACCTGCCCGGCAGCCTGCGGAGCACCTACGACGTGATCAGCCGGGGACTCGACGTTCCCGCGGGAGAAGCCGTCGCCGTCGCCGGGTCGGCCAGGGTGCGCCGCACCCTGGCGCACCGCGTCCAGCGGGACCGGCTCTCGGGCGGTCGCTGAGCCGTTCCGCGTACGGCGCACATTCGCCCCGGCCGATTTCCATGAAATGCCGTTTCCGGGGTACCCGGACTCCAGCCGGAAAGCTCACGCAACGGGGTGGAAGCCATGAACGACCGCATTCTGATGACGTTTTCACCGGACGGCGAGACCCGTACCGATTTCGTCTGCCGGCCGGAGAAGGCCGCCGACGCGCGGGACGCGGTCAGCACCTTCGTCGCGCGACTGCACCCCGCGCCGACCTCCCACACGATCCAGGACCTCCTGCTCCTCGTGTCGGAGCTGGTCACCAATGCCGTCCGGCACGCGGGGGCCGTCACCGCGCTGTGGCTGACCGCGGACCGCGGGAGCGTCCATGTCCGGGTCACCGACCCCAGCCCGGCGCACCCACAGGACCGGACGCCCGACCTGACCGGACTGACCGGCGGATTCGGCTGGCCGATGATCCAGCGGCTGGCCCAGGAGGTACGGGTCCGGGAGGCGGCGGGCGGCGGGAAGGTCATCCTCGCCACCGTGCCGCGCTGAGCCACGAGTCTGCCGCCGGCAGCGGGCGCCGATCGTTACGTATCGGTAGAATTCAGGGCATGGGAGAGCGGCCCGCAACGCCGACTGCGCCCGAACTCGTTCTGGAGACCGATCTGGGCTCCACGGTGATGAGTCCGAGCCGGGACTACCATGTCGGGCGCGATCCCGGGAGCGACGTCGTCATCGATGACATCCGGGTCTCCTGGCACCACGCGATCCTGCGGCCCGAGGCCGGTCACTGGACGATCGAGGACGAGGACAGCACCAACGGCACGTACACCGGTGGCCGGCGCATTCACGCATCGGACGTCGGCGCGGGCAGCGAGATCCGCTTCGGCAATCCGAGCGACGGACCGCGCGCCCTCCTGCTGGGCCGGGAGCCTCCCGCGCCCGCCGCCACTCCCGCTCCCTCCGCCGACCGCCCCTCGGCCGTGTCGATGCCCGCGGCGACCGGCACGTTCCGGCAGCCCACGACCGTACGTCCGCTGCCCGCGAAGACCGTGCGGATCGGCCGCGACGCCGGCAACGACCTCGTCATCGACGATCTGGTGGTCTCCCGCCACCACGCCGAACTGCGGGCGCTGGCCGACGGCACCTACGAGATCGTCGACCTGGGCAGCCACAACGGGACCTTCCTCAACGGTCAGCCGGTCGCGCGCGGGCCCGTCGGCCCCGGCGACATCGTCGGCATCGGCCACTCCGCCTTCTGTCTGGTCGGCGACTCCCTCCAGGAGTTCGTGGACACCGGTGAGGTGTCGCTGGACGTCCAGGACCTGGAGGTGACGGTCGGCCGGGCCGGCAAGGGCGGCAAGACCCTGCTGGACCGGGTCTCCTTCCCCGTCGGCGAGAAGTGCCTGCTCGGCGTGGTGGGGCCCAGCGGCGCGGGGAAGTCCACCCTGCTCAACGCGCTCACCGGCCAGCGCCCCGCCGACAGCGGCACGGTGCTCTACGACGGCCGTGACCTCTACCGCGACTTCGCCGAGCTGCGCCAGCGCATCGGCCTCGTCCCGCAGGACGACATCCTGCACTCCCAGCTGACCGTGCGTAAGGCCCTCGGTTACGCCGCCGAGCTCCGCTTCCCGCAGGACACCGCGAAGGCCGAGCGGCAGGCGCGGGTCGCCGAGGTGATCCAGGAACTCGGCCTCGAACAGCGCGCCGACCAGCCGATCCACTCGCTCTCCGGAGGCCAGCGCAAGCGGGTGAGCGTGGCCCTGGAGCTGCTGACGAAGCCCTCGCTGCTCTTCCTGGACGAACCGACCTCGGGGCTCGACCCCGGCATGGACCGTTCGGTCATGCACATGCTGCGCGGCCTGGCCGACGACGGCCGTACCGTCATCGTCGTCACCCACAGCGTGCTGAGCCTGGAGGTCTGCGACCGGCTGCTCGTCCTCGCGCCCGGCGGCCGCATCGCCTACTACGGCCCCCCTGAGGACGCCCTCGCCTTCTTCGGTTTCGCGGAGTGGCCGGAGGCGTTCGAGGCCTTCGAGAACGACCGCGACCGCGACTGGGCGACCACCTACGCCGACTCGCCCTTCCACCGGCAGTACATCGTCAACGCCACGGCACAGCCCCACCTGCCGACGGCCGCGCCCGGAGCGCTGGTCTCGCCGCCGCCGAAGACCCGTAACTGGGGTGCGCAACTGCACACGCTCGTACGCCGGTACGCCTCCGCGCTGAGCGCGGACCGGACGTTCCTGATCATCATGATCGCGCTGCCCTTCGTCATGGGCGCCATGGCCCGCGCCCTGGCGGGCAGCACGCTCACCCAGGAGACGGCGATGAACGCCCTGCTGATCCTGTGCGTGGGCGGTGTGCTGACCGGAGCGGCCAACGCGGTACGGGAGTTGGTCAAGGAACGGGTGATCTACCAGCGGGAACGGGCCGTCGGGCTCTCCAGATCCGCGTATCTGATGTCGAAGATCGTGGTGCTCGGGACCGTCACCGTGCTCCAGGCCGTGGTGCTGACCCTGGTGGGGCTGGTCGGCGTCGATCTGAACGCGCCAGGTGGCGCAGGGGTGTTCCTGCCACCGCTCGTGGAGATCACGCTGGCCGTGGCCCTGTTGTCCTTCACCGCGATGATGCTCGGCCTCCTGGTCTCCGCGCTGGTGCGCAAGGAGGAGGTGACGATGCCCCTGCTCGTCCTCCTCGCCATCGTCCAGGTCGTCTTCTGCGGCGCGCTGCTCAAGCTGAACGGGGTGCCCGGGGTGGAGCAGTTGTCGTGGCTGGTGCCGTCGCGGTGGGCGCTCGGGGCGATGGCCGGAACGATCGACCTGGCGCGGATCGTGCCGGGCGAGCTGACCTCCGATCCGCTCTTCGGGCACTCGGCGGGGGTCTGGCTGCTCAACATGGGCATGATGGCCGTCCTCTCGCTCGTCTTCGGATACGTGGTCATGAAACTGCTGAGGCGGCACGAGCCCGCGGTCATGCGGAAGTGAGGTGGTTCCATGGCGACCCCGACCCCGGAATTCCGCCCCACGCACGTCGTCCCGCCGGACGGCCTGCCGGCCTGGGAGTCGCCCGATGTCGCCCGGCCCACCGATCCGCTGGACGCCCTGCTGCCGGTGCAGTTGGAGGACCGGCGCGGGGACTGGGCGTATGTCGCCTGCTCCAACGGCTGGTCGGCCTGGGTCGACGGGCGGCTCCTCGTCTCCGTACCGCAGACGCCTCCGGCCGCCGGGGCGCCGCTCGCACGTACCGCGGACCCGCGACCGCTGCTGGCCAGGGCGGAGGAGTCGCTGAGCCGGTACCGCCGCGCGGCGCAGGACCTGGCCGAGGGCCGCAGCGACGGGGAGGGCTTCCGGCAGCGGACGCGGGGGCTGCGGGTGGGGATGGTGGTGGACGGGGAGTCGGTGTGGCTGTACGACGCCGAGCACGAGCGGTGGGTCTTCTGCGACGGGACCCGGCTGAGTACGTACGCGGCGGAGGCGGGCCCGGGGGCGGCGGGACCGGTATCCGGGGAGGCGGGGGTGGCGGGGGCCCCGGCTCCGGAACCCGCGCGGGTCGTGGCGGCCGGTGAGGAGCCGGGACCGACCCGCATGGCACCGCCGGACGGTCCGGAACCGACCCGCGTGGTGACCCCGGACGAGTTCGACCCCACGCCCGCCGCCGCACCGCCTGATGCTCCCGAACCCACACGCATCGCACCGCCGGACGGGCCCGAGCCCACCCGCGTG